>CAMZLT010000232.1 GCA_947311745.1 uncultured Flavobacteriaceae bacterium
TCTTGATAATTTGGTTTTACATCAGGTGAAACTGCTTCAGGATCAAAGAATCCCATTTGACTAATTTCACGAATAGAACGTATAATTGCTTCTTTGCTAAATAAATCGCCTGGTTTGGTGCGCAACTCTCTATAAACCACATGATCGTTTGTTTTGTTATTACCAATTACTCTTACACGTCTTACATAAGCAGGATCATCTTCGTGAATACGAATTTCAATATTGATGGTATCGTTTTTTACTGCTGTTTCTACTGCTGTAACATTAGAAAACATATATCCATTATTTAAATATATAGTAGAAATATCTTGGGAGTCTGGAGTACCATCACCGTTTACTCTTTCGGTTAATAATTTTCCATTATAGGTATCTCCTTTATATAATTTTAAAAATTCTTGTAATTTTTCGTCGGTAAAAACAGTGTTTCCTAAAAATTTAATATCACCAAAGTAGTATTTATTTCCTTCTTTTAAAGTAATGTCTAAATTAACGGTATTATCGTCATTCCAAGATAGAGAATCTTTTACAACTTGTGCATCACGATATCCTTTTTCTTGGTATTTTTTTACTAATCGTTTTAAATCTTCTCGGTATAATTCTTCTCTATATTTAGAAGGTTTAAATATGTGGAATAAGTTTTTTTGTTTGGTTTTTTTAAGAAGTTTTTTTAATTTAGGTTCTTTAAGAGCAAGATTTCCGTGAAAACGTAAATTTTTAATTTTCACTCTTTCTCCTTTATCAACAGTTATTATTGCATCGTAATTATTAGTAGTAGTATCTTTTTTGTAATCAATAGTTACTTTAGTTTTAAGAAAACCTTTATCTGTATATTTTTTAACAATATAATTTTTGGTAGTTGTAATTAGGTTTTCGGTAAGCATTTCGCCTTTTTTGAATTCGGTTTCTTTTTCAATGTCTTCAGCTTTAGATTTTTTTAATCCAACAATTTTTACGCTATTAATTTTTGAGAGTTCTTCTACGTCAAATTCTAAATAAATGGTATTTCCATCAATTTTTAATGCGTAGACATCAATATTATTAAACAGTTTAGATTCCCACAATTTTTTTATAGCACTAGATAATTGGTCTCCAGGAATTTTCAATTCTTTTCCTTCTTCTAAACCAGCATACGCTTTTATAGATTGTTCGCTAAATTTATTATTTCCTTTTACAGTAATACCACCAAGAATATACTTTTTAGGTTTGGTAAGGTTTAAGGAGTTTTCATCTTTAATTATAGTATCTTTTTTTACGTCTTGTGCAAAAGACATTGTTTGTAAAAGGACACATACGATAAATACTATGTTTCTTGTAGTTTTATTCATTATTTTGTAATTGATCACTTGTTTTACCAAATCTTCTTTCTCGTTGTTGATAATCTATTATTGCTTCTTTTAGGTGTTTTTTTCTAAAGTCTGGCCAAAATAAATCGGTAAAATAGAATTCTGCATAAGCAATTTGCCATAACAGAAAGTTACTTATTCTTTTTTCGCCACTAGTTCTAATTACCAAATCAACATTTGGCAAATTACGTGTATATAAATGGTTATTAATAATATTTTCGTCTATTTCTTTAATTGAAAGTTCATTATTAACAATTTTTTTAGAAATATTTTTAAAAGCATTAACAATTTCTTCTTTTGCAGAGTAGCTAATTGCTAAATTTAAGATTAAATGTGTGTTGTTTTTTGTAATAGTAATAACTTCATTAAGTTCTTTTTGTGCTTTTTTTGGTAATTTTTCTAAATTTCCAATTGCTTGAAGTTTGATATTATTGTCTTGAAGTAATTTTAATTCTTTTTTTAAAGAGGAAACTAATAAATTCATTAGTACATCTACTTCGTGTTTTGGTCTATTCCAATTTTCGGTAGAAAATGCATATAAGGTTACTACTTTAATTCCTATTTCTGCAGCCCCTTCTATGGTGTCTCGTACTGCTTTTACGCCATTTTTATGTCCGAAAACACGTAGTTTTCCTTTTTGTTTCGCCCATCTACCATTGCCATCCATAATAATAGCGATGTGTTTGGGCAATTTAGAAGTATCTATAATAGTATTTCCTTTCATAAATTTAGTACGAACCTGAATAACATCCTTTTCTGCCAAATCCGAATACAATAGTAATTCCTGTAGTTACATACCAATCTTTACTGTCTGGATTTCCAAAATTAAGTTTCGGAATATCTGGGTTGTTATAGTCTAATTGATCGGTAAAACTATAACGGAATTTTGTTTCAAAACCAACACCTATATTTTTACCAATTGTTGTTTTGTATCCGATACCAAAAGGAATGGTAAATCCTGTTTTACTTTCGGTTTCAAAATTATCTGGTGTGGTTTCTCTAACAGCACGATTGTAATTAAACATTGCTAATTGTAAAATTAAATATGGTGTAGAACGCCATTCTTGTTTAAGCATAGAGTAATCGTAATAATTATACTCGATTCCTATTGCTAATTCTTTCACCGAATTTTTAAAGCTGTAATCTCTTACAACTCGTAAATCGTTTGTAGCATTAGCATCATCAGCCTTAATTCGTATGTACGTAGCATCCACACGATACACTACTCTTGGTGAATAATTCCATTTGTAAACCATACCTACTGCTAAGGCATTTGGATTAATATATGCTGTTTTACCAACATCACCGATATAATTAGAACCAGCTAAGGACATACCTAATTCGCTAATTTGCGAATAGGATACGATACTACTAATAAATACTATGTATAAAATAAACTTTTTCATTTTAAAAAAATTGACTGCAAATATAAAAATTATATGTTGGATAGCATATAATTTGCATGTAAAAATTACTTTGTATTATTAAACGCTATTTTACTTTTTTATTGTGTGGTTTACCTAACCCGCAAAATTCACCACTATATTATTATTATTATTTAGTTAAAATATAGTAAATCAAATAATTAAAACA
>CAMZLT010000233.1 GCA_947311745.1 uncultured Flavobacteriaceae bacterium
AAATATTCCGATAAACTTTGGAATGAGTTTAGAGGTGCTTGTAACCATTTCTTTGATAGATTACACGCTGTTCAAGATGAAGAAAATAAAGAATTAGTAGCCGTTTTTAATACGAAAAAAGAATATTTAGAAAATCTAAAAGCAGAAATAAAAGACGTTGAGGTTGTAGCACTTGAAAAAGTGAAAACCTATATTAAAGAATGGAAAGAATTAGGGCAAGTGCCTAGTAAAATGCGTTTTATTGAATCTAAGTTTAATAAAGTAATCGATAAGTTATTTACACGTTTAGATTTAGATAAAAACGAAGCTATTATGTATCGTTTTAAAAATAATATAGATACTTTCTTGGCAGAAAAAAACTATCGAAAAATTGATAATGAAGCAACCTTTATTCGTAAAAAAATAGACGAAATTAATCGCGAAATTAAAATTTTAGAAAACAATTTAGGCTTCTTTAAAAATGCGTCTAAAGATAATCCTATGGTAAAAGGCGTATATAAAAATATTGAAAAATACCAAGCCGATGTTGCAATTTGGATTAAAAAATTAAATTATTTAAAATCACTAGATAAATAACAAACAACAATTATGTATAATTTATTAAAAGGTAAAAGAGGAATTATTTTCGGAGCATTAGATCAAAATTCTATCGCTTGGAAAGTTGCAGAACGAGCACATGAAGAAGGGGCAACTTTTGTTTTAACAAACGCACCTGTTGCTATGCGAATGGGAGCAATAAACGAATTAGCAAAAAAAACAAACTCCCAAATTATACCAGCAGATGCAACTTCTTTAGAGGACATAGAAAATTTAGTATCTAAATCTGTAGAAATACTAGGTGGAAAATTAGATTTTGTACTGCACTCTATCGGAATGTCGGTAAATGTTCGTAAGGGATTACCATACACAAAGCAAAATTATAAATATACCGAAAAAGGTTGGGATGTATCGGCATTATCTTTCCATAAAGTGATGAATGTTTTGTATAATAATGACGCTATGAGCGAATGGGGAAGCATTGTAGCTTTAACCTATATGGCTGCACAACGAGTTTTTCCTGATTATAATGATATGGCAGATAATAAAGCGTATTTAGAATCTATTGCCCGTAGTTTTGGCTACTTTTTTGGAGTAGAAAAGAAAGTGCGTGTAAATACCATTTCACAATCGCCAACACGAACTACTGCAGGTTCTGGTGTTAAAGGTTTTGATGGCTTTTTTAACTATGCAGATAAAATGTCCCCTTTAGGAAACGCTACAGCTTTAGAATGTGCAGATTACACAATTAGTCTATTTTCGGACTTGACTAAAAAAGTTACCTTACAAAATTTATTTCATGATGGTGGCTTTTCAAATATGGGAGTAAGCCAAGCTATTATTGAAAATTTTGAAAAGAACGAGTAGGGTATTATTACTATATATTGTTCTAAATAAAAGGGTTGTAAAAAAAATAAATTTTTATATTCTAAAAAAAAAGGATATATTTACCCTCTTAAATTAAATATTACTAACACAATTTATGCATACTTTTATGAAACGTAAATTACTTTTAATCGGTTTTTTTGTAAGTTTATTGATAACTAATCTTACTATAAAGGCACAAATTATTAACCAACCAGCAAACTGGCCAAATGCTTCTTGGACTATTACAGGAACTTATACAGCATCTGGTTTTGCTAGTGACCCTACCACAACTTCAAATTTTAGTTGGGATGATGATTTAGCAGGTTCAGCATCTAATAGCGATGATATTTCTGCCGAATCACCACAAATAAATTTAGCAGCTGCAGTGTCAGGAGGTGAAGCACAATTACAGGTTTCTTTTGATTATGTATATAGACGAGTAGGAGATAATATTTATTTAGAATGGTGGGATGGATCTACATGGCAAATTTGGGCACAATTAGCAAATAACTCTAGCAATTTAGATTATAAAGGGTGTACAGGATTTCAATCTTTTGTTAGCCAACCTTTAACTATATCTACCTTAACAGCAACACAACTTTTAGAATTCAAATATAGAATACATTACAATGATGGTGGATTTGATTGGGGTTTTTGTATGGGATCACCAACTATTATTTCGATAGCTACACCTGCATGTATGGAAGTAAGTGCAATAACTATTGATGCTGCAAATATTACCGAAACTACTGCAAGTATAGAATGGAATGATAATAATGGTTTGCCTCCAACAAATGGTTGGGAAATTGAATATGGTCCAGCAGGATTTGCACAAGGTACAGGTACAGTCGTATCGGTTGTTGCACATCCTTATACTTTGTCAGGTTTAACATCTAGCACAAATTACGATGTATATGTACGTGCAATGTGTTCTGCAACAGAACAAAGTGGTTGGATTGGTCCGGTTTCTTTCACAACTCTTTTAGATGTAATTGGTTGTGGTGACCAATACGTTGATTCTGGTGGAATAGGAGGTGATTATTCTAGTAACGAAGATATTACACAAACCTTTTGTCCAGATGTCGCAGGAGAAGTAGTTACCGTACAATTTTTATCTTTTGAAACCGAAAATTGTTGTGATTATCTACGAATTTATAATGGCGATTCTGCAACAGCTCCTTTATTAGGAGAATATAGAGGTACGGATATACCTCCAAGATATACTTCTACCGATGCAACAGGATGTTTAACCTTTGTTTTTCATTCGGATGGCTCGGTAACACGAGGTGGTTGGACAGCAGATATTACTTGTGATTTACCACCAACTTGTTTAGCTCCAGATACTTTAGCAGTAAGCAATATAACTATGGATAGTGCAGATTTTACATGGAACGATATAAATGCTACAGCACCTGCAAATGGTTGGGAAATAGTTATTGTTCCTGCTGGTCAATCTCCAGATTTAGGAACACCAGTTGCGGTTGCAACTTCACCTTATTTGGCAACAGGTTTAAACCCTTCTACTTTATACGATTTTTATGTTAGAGCAGTTTGTATTGATCCGACAGGAGTAGACGATCCTAGTTTTTGGACAGGTCCTTTAAATTTTGCAACAGATATTGCACCTCCAGTTTGTGGTGGTAATTTTGTAGATTCTGGTGGTCCAGGAGGATTGTATTCTAATAATGAAGATACAACAACAACAATATGTCCTGTAAATGCAGGAGACGTGGTTACGATACAATTTTTATCTTTTGAAACCGAAAATTGTTGTGATTATTTGCGTATTTATGATGGCGATTCCGCTGCAGCACCTTTATTGGGTGAGTATAGAGGTACAGATATGCCACCTTTACTTACATCAACTCATGCTACAGGATGTTTAACCTTTGTTTTTCATTCGGATGGTTCGGTAACAAGAGGCGGTTGGTTAGCAAATATTCTTTGTGGTCCACCACCAACTTGTTTCTTGGTGGATACTTTAAATGTGGATAGCGTATTGACCGATGAAGTAACTTTGTCTTGGAACGATCCTACAAATGCAGTTCCACCAACAACATACATTATTGAATATGGACCTGTTGGTTTTGTGCAAGGTACAGGTACAACGGTTACAGGTTTAAATAATCCTGCAACTATTACAGGTTTAACTTCTTCTACAGCCTATGATTTTTATGTACAATCCGATTGTGGAGGTGGTGATACGAGTTTTTGGGCAGGGCCAATTTCTGCTACAACTTTATGTAATGTTTTTACTGCACCTTACGTTGAGGATTTTGAGGACGGAGGTGATTTAGATATATGTTGGTCGCAAGGAGCAAATAATGCAGAAGATTGGCAATTAAGTAACAATGTAGCAACACCAGGGCACATTGGTAATAACGATGATGTTAGTGGTACAGTAACCGCTAGTGGTGGTTATTTTGCTTGGGTAGATGATTCAAATCCTCATAGTAATAATACTACTTTATTATCACCATTAGTAGATGTTAGTGGCTTGGCAATTCCTGCATTGTCTTTTTATTTTGTAAGTCATGATGAAGGGAATTCACATGTTGATTTTACCGTTGATGTTTGGGATGGAACAGCTTGGAATGTCGGAATGTTTACAGGAGGAAATAACACAGCAGGATGGGAAGAGATTTTTATTGACTTATCTGGACTAACCATTACAGGGCCAATTCAAGCAAGATTTGTAGTAAATGAAACAAACGGAAATGATTTTAATGATGATGTTGCAATTGATGATGTTAAATTTGACGAAGCACCAACTTGTTTCCCTCCAAATGCAATAACCATAGCAAACTTAAACCACAATAGTGCTGATTTTTCATGGAATGATAATAATACGCCAGCACCATTAAATGGTTGGATGATAGAAATAGTACCAGCAGGAGCTACTCCAACAGGAGTAGGTACAGCTGTCGCAGTAGAAAATTATGCTGCATCAGGTTTAAACCCAGATACCGATTATGATTTTTATGTTTGGGCAATTTGTGATAATGCAGGAGTTGTAGATCCAAGTATGATGGCAGGACCATTAAGTTTTCATACCGAAATTGCACCACCATCTTGTGGTGGAATTTTTACAGATGATGGTGGTACTGCAAATAACTATTCAAACGGGCAAGATACTACAACGGTTATTTGTCCAGAAAATGCTGGAGATGTTGTTTCTGTTGAATTTACCATGTTTGATACGGAAGCAGGTTGGGATGATATGACTATTTATGATGGTGATACAGCAACAGGTACTCCTTTAGGTGTTTATGATGGAACAACTTTGCCTCCGACATTTATTTCTACACATCCTTCTGGTTGTTTAACTTTTGTTTTTAGTTCGGATGGTTTTGTTTCTAGAGCTGGTTGGGAAGCAAATGTAATATGTATGGCAGAACCTACATGTTGGTTTGTTACTAATTTAAATACAGGTGTTACAACAACAACTTCGGTGTCTGTAAGTTGGACAGATGCTTTAAATACACCAGCTCCAGTAGGAGGTTGGGATATTGAATATGGTACAGTTGGTTTTGCACCAGGTACAGGAGCAGGAACTGTGGTTAATGCGGCTTCAAGTCCGTTTGTAGTTACAGGTTTATCGCCAAGTACTAACTACGATTTTTATGTTAGTGCTAGATGTGCCGCAGATGGTTCGGATTCTGCAACTTGGGTTGGACCTGTTGCTGGTAGAACGGATGATGCACCACCACCAAACGATACTTGTGCTACGGCAATACCTATTAATACTAATTTGACATGTATTCCTGTAATGGGAAATAATATATTGGCAACCTCTTCTTCTACCTTAGAAGGTGAAGTAACGCCTGATTGTGCAGATCCATTTATTAACAATCCTGCAAATGTTTTGGATGTTTGGTTTAGTTTTGTTGTACCAAATACCAATGCCTTTATCATTGAAACGTCTAATGCAGGTGGTATGGTAGATTCTATTATGTCTGCGTATTCTGGTTCTTGTGGTAATTTGGTAGAGTTAGATTGTCAAGATGATTCGGTAATTGATCCAAATTCCGATAATTTTAGATTTTCAAGTATTACCTTACGTAATTTAACAGTTGGCGAAACTATTTATATACGTGTTTGGTCAGCTCCTGCTTATACAAGTGCAGGAGATGTACATCCAAATGTACAAGGTGCATTTAATATTTGTGTAATGGATACGGGTGCTGGTAGAAGTACTAATGGTATTGGTTTTGGTGATGTGCAAATTGAATACCATCCAAATCCTGTAAAAGACAATTTAGTTATTAAAGCAAATGCTACAATTTCTAATGTATCTGTTTATAACATGCTAGGAGAACAAATTATTAGCAATACCTATAACGCAAAAGAAGTTAATTTAAACACAGCGGTATTATCTAGCGGTACGTATTTTGTACGATCACTTGTTTTAGGAAAAGTAAAAATGTTTAAAATTATAAAGGAATAATTTTAAGACATAAACAGAAATTTTATATGTTTATCTTTTAAAAAGCATATAAAAAAACAGTCTATCTAAAAAAAGATAGGCTGTTTTTTTTTTTTTTTAATAAAAAAGAGTAACTTTACGGCTTAACTTAATATTAATTTAAATTATTTTTAATTATGAAAAAAATTACAATGTATTTTACGCTTGTTTTTTTTGCCGCTTTTAGTTGGCTTGGACAAGCACAAACAGTTTGTAATCAGACATTCTCTGCTTCAGGGCAAGATGACGCTCCTACTGTTTTAACAATTAACGCTGCCGATGTTACATGTAACGCTGGTGAAACAATTAACACTATTACCATTGGTAATTCTGCTGGTAACTTAACAAACGGGTATTGTGGTAATTGGTATGATTTTACCTTAAATGTAGATGGTGCAGATGTAGTAACTGGTTGTGCAACAGATTTTGATGGATACGATGTTACTGGTTTTAGTACCATAACCATAACATCTAATGATTTAGATGCTTATTCTGATGGTGTAACTATTGAAGTAGATTTAGTTGTAGATCATGCTACACCTACTTGTCCAACACCTTCTGCTATGGCAGATGCTAATTTAGCATTTACAAGTGTAGATTTATCTTGGACTGCTGGTAATGCAGAAACTATGTGGGAA
>CAMZLT010000234.1 GCA_947311745.1 uncultured Flavobacteriaceae bacterium
AAAAAATTAAACGGAAATACGAAAAAGAATTAAATAAACTAAACAATTGGATAAAGAACATAAAATTTTCCCTTGGTTCTTTTGATAGATTTTTAGACAAATCGTTAGCAAAAGCAGACAAACCTATTGAAAATTTTGTTTATTATTTCCCTGTTGTTTTTGGAATAATATTTATTATAATCATATTACTAATAAACTTTTCAAAATGAAATACAAAATAAATCAAAAATTGCATTGGGCAGACAAAAAGGTTCTTATAGTTGGAACAAAAAATGAAACATACAAGCCGACTATTGACCCTTATAATAGATCCGAAATTAACCCTGAAAAGACTATATAGTTTTTATACTTGACAAAATTGAAAATAATATTTGCCACTATTCAGGACAAGCAGATATTTGCGAAAGTGAAATTGAAAATATTGAATGGTAAAAAACCGAACGCACAACAATGTATAACAGGTAATTGCGGTTTTGTGCTTAACTTAAAATTTAGTACTTTTACAAAGTTAAGTGTTTAACTCAAAGTTTCGGCATTTAAAGTCCGCAACTACTGTTATACCAATCGTTAGGCATAAGCAAAAAACAAATTTCAATGAAAATATTTCAATATATAACAGTACTAATATTTTTGAATATATCTGTAAATGTATATAGTCAAAATAAATCGGATAGCACCAATACTATTAATCACAAAATTGAAAATAAACAAACTACTTCTAAGTTACAGTTAACCAAAATTCATCCTGTATATTTAGTAGAAAGAAATAAACAAAAAAATGAAACGAAAGGAAGTTTTTGGAAGACATTATCTTTATTTATTCCATTAATTCAAACTTTTATTTGGATTGTGTTAATTGGATTAATATACCTCTTAGGAAAATCTAAAATAGACAATTTGTTAGGTGTATTAACAGATAGAATTCTAAAAGGAAGTTCATTAGAAGCAGGACCTTTTAAAGTAGGAGAAGAACCAAAGTTAATCACAAATACAAAAGAATTTGCTGAATATAAATTAGATGAAAAAATTTACGGAAATCCAGACCATTTTAAAACTCTATTCAAAATTGTTACAAACGATTTAAAGAAAAGCACAAAAGCAATGGAACTAGAAAACGGTTGCATAATTCAAGTGACAACTGAAAGAAAAAGTGCCAATGGCATATGGGATATAGCCGAAACTATAACATTTGTACCTAATGCATTTATTGAAAAAGATGATATATCAAGTTATGCTGAAAATACAGATAAGAATTTAATAGGTTATCATTTAAAATACAAACCCCTAAAAAAATGATTTTTATAAGTTATTCTTGGAAATATAAAGAGAAAACTCAAAAGTTCATTGAACTGTTAAGGGAAAATGGAAAAGAAGTTTGGGTTGATAATGAAAGATTAGATTTGTCTTTGCCATTAGAAGAGCAAATTGAAAGTGCAATAAAAAAATGTGAAATATTTATTCAGTTATGTAGTAAAAAATATCCTAAAACAAATTGGATGGATTTCGAGTATAAAATTGCTAAAAATTACATTAATCCAAAAAAAATACAAAAAATAAAATTAGAAAGCCAATGCCTAACAAAAAATATACTGCATGCCGCAATTAGCTGTAAATATGAAAGTTAATACACAAAATAAACATTGTTGTAAGTTGAAAATAATCGTTTCAAAATGCGGTACGCAGCATATTCAAACCGTTAGTAAAGCCTATATCAATACAGGTATTTTATGCAAAAAAATAAAATTATTTAACTAATTCCAAACCAATACGTTTTCGTTGCACATCAACTTCTAAAACTTTAACGGTAACATGCTGTTGTAGGCTAACTATTTCATTAGGATCTTTTACAAAAGTATCGGATAAATTTGAAATATGAATCAAACCACTTTCTTTAATTCCGATAGAGACAAAGCAACCAAAAGCAGTAATATTATTTACAATTCCTGGTAAAACCATTCCTGAAACAACGTCTTTTATAGTTTTAATATTTTCGTCAAAAGAAAATGTTTTTGCTTGTTCTCTAGGGTCTAATCCTGGTTTTTCTAATTCTTTTACAATATCTCGCAAGGTTGGCAATCCTATTTTTTCGGTAATAAATTGGTTTAGATTCAGCCTTTGTAATTCGGTTTTATTTCCGATTAAATCGGATTCGTTTAATTGTAACGAAGTAGCCATTTTTTTCACAACCAAATAACTTTCTGGATGTACAGCAGAATTATCTAACGGATTTTTAGCATTCTTAATTCGTAAAAAACCTGCACCTTGTTCAAAAGCTTTTGTTCCTAATCGTGGTACTTTTTTTATATCTTTTCTAGTCTGAAAAGCACCATTTTGTTCGCGATATAAAATAATATTTTCGGCTAATTTTTCACCAATTCCCGAAACAAATGTTAGTAGTGATTTACTTGCAGTGTTGATATTTACACCAATACGATTTACACAACTCGATACTACAAGCTCTAATTCGCTTTTAAGTTTGGCTTGATCTACATCGTGTTGGTATTGTCCAACTCCGATAGATTTTGCATCTATTTTAACCAATTCGGCTAATGGGTCTTGCAAACGCCTTCCGATGGAAATCGCTCCACGAACGGTAACATCTAATTTAGGAAACTCCTCTCGTGCAATTTTTGAAGCAGAATAGATAGATGCTCCTGCTTCGCTAATAACAAATACATCTATTTTAGAATTGAATTGCATCTGTTTTACTAAGGTTTCGGTTTCTCGGGAAGCAGTTCCGTTTCCGATAGCAATCGCCTCAATATTGTATTTTTCAACAAGATATTTTATCGTTTCCTTAGCTTCCGTTTTTTGATTTTGAGGAGCATGCGGAAAAATAGTTTCGTACTTTTTAAATACACCTTGCTCATCCAAACAAACCACTTTACAACCAGTTCTAAAACCTGGATCAATTGCCAAAACACGTTTTTCACCTAAAGGAGAAGCTAATAAAAGTTGTTCTAAATTTTTGGCAAAAACCGAAATTGCCGTAGCATCTGCTTTTTCTTTTGCCTGTTGCAAAACTTCATTTGACAGTGCTGGAGCAAGTAATCGTTTATAAGCATCGTCAATAAATTTTTCTAAATACGATGTAGCAGTAGAATTATTTTTTATAATTCTGCGATCGATTAAATTTACAGCATCGTCGTTATCAATTGCTACTTTTATTTTTACAAAACCTTCGTTTTCAGCACGAAGCATTGCTAATAATCTGTGCGAAGGACAACGATTTAAAGCCTCATTCCAATCAAAATAATCTTTAAATTTTTGTAATTTATCGTAGTCTTTATCTTGACTTTCTAGCTTTTTTGCTTTACTTGTTATTTTAGAACTTATCATCGCTTTTCGCTCGTAAATTCTACGCAAACTATTTCTAACAGCAATATTTTCATTAATCCATTCTGCTATAATATAACCTGCTCCTTGAATAGCTTCGTCCTCATTTTTTACAGATTCGTTAAGGTATTTTGAAGCAATATATTCTATATCATCATTACGCTGTGCCATAATGATTTTAGCAAACGGTTCTAGTCCGTTTTTACGAGCGGTTTCGGCTTTGGTTTTTCGTTTCTTTTTATATGGTAAATAAATATCCTCTACCTCTTGTAAGGTTTTCGCTTTTTTTATTTTGTTTTCTAAATTTTCAGTTAAAACACCTTGTTCTTTTAGGTTTTTTAGAATTGCTTCTTTACGTTTTAAAAGGGTTTCGTAAGCTAGTTTTATTTTTTGTATTTGTGCAATTTCTACTTCATCTAAATTTCCAGTCATTTCCTTTCGGTATCTAGAAATAAACGGAATAGTACAATCCTCATTAAGTAATTTAACCGTGTTTTCAATACTTTTACTAGAAAGGTTTATTTGCGATGCAATGTATTGTAACATAAATTAAATAAGGTTTTGTAGAATGCTTTTTGCGTTACCTGAAATTATTTCTCCTGTAAAGGTATTTTTTAACTGAATATCCTTTGTATTTTCATCTAAAATAACGAATTCAATTTCTCTATTTTTTAAATATTTGAATTGTTTTTGGCGTTGTTTGTTACTTTTTGCAACATCAGGATATAGTTCGGCTTTTATGTTATTTTTTCTTAAAAATTGTAGTAATTCTATTTTATCCAAAGTATTTTCATCCGAATAGTTTAACAACAACACTTTTGGTTTAGGCAGATTTATGGCATTAAAAAGACCAAGTTCTTCTAAAACGATATAAATTCGGTCTAACCCAAACGAAATTCCGATACCACTTAAATCT
This sequence comes from uncultured Flavobacteriaceae bacterium, assembly GCA_947311745.1. Taxonomy (GTDB): domain Bacteria; phylum Bacteroidota; class Bacteroidia; order Flavobacteriales; family Flavobacteriaceae; genus S010-17. Next base: position 4,253 of record CAMZLT010000234.1, read on the forward strand.
TTTAAACCAAAAATACTAGTAAGGTCATCGTAACGTCCACCACCACCAATCGAACCCATTTTTACCTTATTGGTAACTACCTCAAAAATGGCACCTGTATAGTAATTTAAACCTCTCGCCAAGGTAACATCTAAAGTTAAAATTGCCGATTGCAATCCTATTTTTTCAATTGTATCTACAATAAATTGCAATTCTGCCACACCTTCTAGACCTTCGATAGAATCGGAAAGCATTTCTTTTAATTTGGCAATATTTTCTTGATTTGTTCCGTTAAAATTAAAAAGCGGTTTTACTTTTTCGATGGCATTTTCAGAAATTCCTTTATTAAGCATTTCTTTAATGACACCATCTTCGCCAATTTTATCTAATTTATCTAAGGCAACGGTAAAATCTATTAATTTATCTTTTTGTCCGATTATTTCGGCAATTCCAGATAAGATTTTACGATTGTTCATTTTAATTTCTACTTCCGTTAAGCCTAATTTTGTAAAAACATCGTCGTAAAGTTGAATAAATTCTACTTCTTGTAACAGTGATTTGCTACCAACAACATCAGCATCACATTGGTAAAACTCTCTAAACCTACCCTTTTGTGGTCTATCAGCACGCCAAACAGGTTGAATTTGGAATCTTTTAAACGGAAAAACAATTTCGTTTTGGTGTTGCACAACGTATCGTGCAAATGGCACTGTTAAATCGTAACGAAGTGCTTTTTCGGAAATACTTTTGGTTATTTTTTGACTTTCTTTATTTTCTAATAATTTGGCATCTACTTTTTTAAGAAAATCACCAGAGTTTAATATTTTAAAAATTAAACGATCGCCTTCTTCGCCATATTTACCCATTAAGGTGTCGTAATTTTCAAACGATGGTGTTTCAATTGGTTGAAAACCATATAATTCAAAAGATTTTTGAATGGTATTAAAAATATAATTACGTTTGGTTACTTGCTCTGGAGTAAAATCTCTTGTTCCTTTAGGAATCGCTGGTTTTTGTGCCATTTTTAATAATTTTGGCAAAGGTATGATTTTTATAAAAAAGAATAGAAAACGTTTATTCTATTTTTTGGAATAAGGCATAAACATATTTACGAATTTCGCCATTTGGCATTGTATAATCGTGGTTAAAATCGGTTATTAATGTGTAATTTTTACCTAATTTTTCTTGTAACATTTTGGTATCATATCGTTTAACTGGCAAACCAGAACAGCTAGTTGCTCCTTGCAAATTAAATTCCGATAAGATTACAAATCCATCTTTTTTCACCTTACTATGCAATAAATTAAAATAAGTATCTTGGTTTTTTTCATCGATAAAAAAATGCATTACGGCTCTATCGTTCCATAAATCGACTTTTGGTAAATTTTTCAGCTCGTTTGGATTAACCAAATCATCTACAATAAAATGCACATTTTTTTGTTTGTTGCCAATTCGTTTTTTAATATTATTTAAGGCACAGCTACTTATATCATTTGCAATTAAATTAGTATATCCTTGTTCTAAAAGCGAATCGATTAATGTGGTTGCTCCTGCTCCGACATTAAAAATAACAGCATCTTTATTTAACTTCGTTTTCTGAATTAAATCCAAACTTGGTTTTGCTTCTTCTTCGTACCAACCAAGCGTTTTATAATCAACATCGGTATATTTTCCGCACCAGTATTCTCCTAAATTTTCATTTGGATTTGCGGTAGTCCTACAACCTTTATCCGTTATACTACAAGATGTTTGCTCTTTTTTATTTGTATTACATGACATATTTTTTCGTTTTTAGCATTCTGTTTGTAGTTTGCAGTCTGTATGGCTGATAATATTTATAACTCATAATTCATAACTCACAACTCATAATTTACAACTCATAATTCATAATTCACAACTCATAATTCACAACTCATAATTCATAACTCATAATTCATAACTCACAATTCATAACTCATAATTCATAACTCACAACTCATAATTCACAACTCATAATTCACAACTCATAATTCATAACTCATAATTCATAACTCATAACTCATAACTCCACCGGTTCTCCATACAAGTCAAAATCTGTTGCATCGGTAATTTTAATTTTTACGAATTTCCCTATTGGTACGTAGTGTTTTGTTGCATCTACAATAACCTCATTATCTACATCAGGACTATCAAATTCGGTTCGTCCTATAAAATCGCTTCCTTCTTTTCTGTCGAAAATACACGTAAAAACTTTCCCTATTTTTTCTTGATTCAATTCAAAAGAAATCTGAGATTGGATTTCCATTATTTCTGCAATACGCTGTTCTTTTATTTTTTCAGGTACGTTATCCTCTAGTTTATATGCATGTGTATCCTCTTCGTGTGAATAGGTAAAACAACCCAAACGTTCAAAACGCATTTCTTGTATAAAATCTTTTAACTGTTCAAACTGTTCTTGTGTTTCGTTAGGATATCCAACGATCATTGTAGTACGAATTGCCATTTCTGGAAGTATTTTTCGAAACATTACAATTAAATCTTTTGTTTTTTCGGCAGTTGTACCTCTCCGCATAGATTTCAACAAATCGGTATTTATATGTTGTAACGGAATATCTAAATAATTGCAAATTTTAGGTTCATTTTTCATTATTTCCAGTACATCCATAGGAAAACCAGTAGGAAATGCATAGTGCAAACGAATCCATTTTATACCATCTATTTTAACCAATTCTTTTAGCAAATCAGCCAAAGCTCGTTTTTTATAAATATCCAAACCGTAATAAGTTAAATCTTGAGCAATTAATATTATCTCTTGAATACCTTTTTCTGCTAATTTTTCAGTTTCGGTTACTAAATTTTCAATGGTTTTAGATTTATGACCACCACGCATAATCGGAATTGCACAAAACGAGCAAGGTCTATCACAACCTTCGGCAATTTTAAGATACGCATAATGTTTTGGTGTTGTCGTAAGCCGTTCGCCAATTAATTCGTGCTTGTAATCTGCTTCTAAAACTTTTAATAAATTTGGTAAATCACTCGTTCCGAAATATTGATCTACATTGGTAATTTCCTTTTCTAAATCTGGTTTATATCTTTCGCTAAGGCATCCTGTAACGAATACTTTGTCTATCAATCCGTTTTCTTTCTTTTGTGCATAATGCAAGATAGTATTTACAGATTCTTCTTTTGCTTTACCTATAAAACCACAAGTGTTAATCACTACAATATTTCCTTCGTCATTTTCATCTTCGTGTACTACATTTTTATTATTTGCCTTTAGTTGTCCCATCAAAACTTCACTATCGTAAACGTTTTTAGAACAACCTAAAGTAACGACATTAATCTTATTTTGCTTATTTGTTTTTGTACGCATTTTATATTTAAAATTAAAAATTAATTTTATTTATTTTTATATCTTTATGCAAAAGTAATTAAACCTTTTGGTTTTTAAGACGTCTTATATTAAATTCTATTTTTATGAAACATTTATTTTATATTTTAGCTTGTACTTTATTTTTTTCCTGTAAAAGCTCGGATTCTGATGAAGCACAAGATTCTGAAATGTATTTTCCACCATTAGCAACAAGCACTTGGCAAACAACAAGTCCAAGCGATTTGCAATGGCAAACGAATAATTTAACAACATTATACGATTATCTAGAAAACAATGGTACAAAAGGTTTTATGATATTAAAAAACGGCAGAATTGTTATTGAAAAATATTTTAATGGGCATAGTCAAAACGCAAAATACAATTGGTATTCTGCTGCAAAAACGCTTACAAGTTTAAGCGTAGGTATTGCAGAACAAGAAGGTTTTTTAGATTTAAACAATAAAACTTCGGATTACTTAGGTGTAAATTGGACTTCCTTACCAATTGAAAAAGAAAATTTAATTCATATAAAACACCAACTAACTATGACAACTGGTCTAAACGAAGCTAATTTTACAAGCTCTTTACCTACTGATTTAACGTATCTTGCTGATGCAGGCACACGTTGGGCATATCACAACGGACCATACACCTTACTACAAAGTGTTGTTGAAAATGCTACAAATACTAATTTTTCGGATTATTTTAACGAAAAAATAGCAAGTAAAATTGGTCTAAATGGATTCTGGTTTACAACTGGTGATTTACATATTTATAGAAGTGATACACGTAGCATGGCTCGTTTTGGTTTACTAATTCTAAACCAAGGTTCTTGGAATAATGAACAACTAATTAATCAAACGTATTTTAATGCCATGACAAATACATCACAAAATATAAATAAATCCTACGGTTATTTATGGTGGTTAAATGGTAAAGAGAATTTTATGAAACCATCCTCACAGGTTGTTTATGATGGTTCTATTATACCAAACGCACCAGATGATTTAATTGCAGCATTAGGAGCTAATGACCAAAAAATTTATGTAATCCCCAGTAAAAATATGGTTGTTGTTCGTTGTGGTGATAGTCCTGAAACAACAAATTTAGCTGCATCTGGATTTGATAATTTACTTTGGGAAAAAATTAATGCCGTGATTAATTAAGGATTTAGTTTATCTCTAAAAACATAGATTAATATGATGGAAACAGCTAATACCAAAACCATATTCAAATTGGTTTGCAATACTTTTGGATGCAATAATATCGTTAAAACATAACCACCAATTGCTCCACCAAGATGTGCACTGTGACCGATATTTCCTACACGATTTTTCATACCATAAACAGAATACAACAAATAACCAATTGCAAACACAAACCCAGGAATACGAATAGCAAAGAACAAATATATACGAATACTTGGATCTAGTAAAATAGCACTGTATAAAATTCCCATAACTGCTCCTGAAGCACCAATAGCAGAATAAAAAGGTTCGTTTTTATGAAAAAATAAAGAAACTACATTTCCGATAAGTAAACTACCGATATATAGTAGTATAAAATTAATCCTTCCTACAAAAAAAATAACATGATCTGCAAAAAAATATAAAGTTAACATATTAAAAATAAGATGCATTTCATCGGCATGTAAAAATCCAGAACTAAGCATTCGGATTTTATCGCCATTTTTTATAGCATTTACTTGAAATTTATATCTATCAAATAAATACCTATCTTTAAAACCTTTAAAAGAAAAAATTGCCGTAGCTGCAATGATTAATATAGTAACGATGTCTGTCTGCATTTTTGTTGAATTTTGGTTCAAAGATAAAATTAAATCCGATATTTGCTAAAATTTTTACGAATGCAATTTATAATTTATATTTTAGTTTATCCTATAATTTGGCTAATTTCTATTTTACCGTTTTCAATTTTATATCTAATTTCTGATTTTTTTTATGTATTGATATATTATGTTTTTGGATATAGAAAAAAAGTAGTTTTAGATAATTTAATTCTTGCTTTTCCTGAAAAAAAAATCGACGAACTTAAAAAAATTCGAAAAAAGTTTTACCATCATTTTATAGATATTTTTGTTGAAATGATAAAATCGTTTACCATTTCGGAAAAAAGATTAAAACGTAGATATACTTTTAAAAATATTGAATTAATTCAAAATTTAGAAAAAAAAGGAAAAAGTATTATTTTAATGGGTTCGCATTATGCAAATTGGGAATGGATTTTTATTATGAATACTTACGTAAATTGCAAAGGAGTTGCTGCATACAACAAAATCGGAAATAAATACTTTGACAAAACTATTCGAAAATCTAGAGGTAGATTTGGTACTGCTTTAGTCAAGACAGGCAAACTAATTGAACTTTTATACTCCAATAAAAAAAATAATATCACTGCAATATACGGTTTACTTAGCGACCAATCACCAATGGTTAAAAAAACTAAATATTGGAATACCTTTTTAGGCGTAACAGTTCCAATACATACTGGTGCGGAATTTTTAGCTAAAAAAAATGATTTCGCAGTAGTAATGCTTAAAACTACTAAATTAAAACGTGGTTATTTTAATTCGGAATTCAAATTACTTGCCGAAAATCCAAAAGATTACAAAGATTACGATATAACCGATATGTTTTTGCGAGAAGTAGAAAACCAAATATATACTGCTCCTGAATATTATTTTTGGACACATAAGCGTTTTAAACATAAAGATAAAGCTCCTAAAGATTAATGTTTTGAAAAGAATTTTGTTACTTTTTATTGTATTTTCAAGTGTTTTTACTTTTGGACAGAAACAGCATTCCTTTTTTAAAAAGTCAGATACATTAGATTTAAAAAAACGAAAATTTTTAATTATCACTAGTGCTTCTACTTACAGCATTTCAATGATTGGACTGAATCAGTTGTGGTATGCAAATTATCCTAAATCAAATTTCCACACAATTAACGATAACCAAGAATGGCT
>CAMZLT010000235.1 GCA_947311745.1 uncultured Flavobacteriaceae bacterium
CAAAAAATAAATAAAAATGCGTGATCAAATTGCAGCCCAATTCTGATCTAAATAAATTTTGAGCATTTTCAATTATAGCAGGTAGTTTGGCTTTGTAATAGAAAATGTATGAATTTTTAGGGTTAGCTTTGTTTAGATGTGAAATTTTTACTGTATTTTAATTAAAAATAATACAAGTAGTGAATTATTCGGATTAAGGCTTAGCAAAACTTTGGCATAAACTTTGATTAATCTATATTATAACCTTAAAATTTAGGATTATGAAAACGCTAAAAATTACTTTTATAATATTGATATCTAGTCTGGTTTTTACATCTTGTGTAATTGATCAAAGTTCTGTTTATAATTATGATAGCGGAATTTCATTAGACGAATTATTACAATCCAAAGATTTATGGTACATAGATTATAACCAAACACAAGGTGATGATGATGTGCGTTTTATGTCTTTAGCGTTTACTCTTTCGTTTATTAACGGAAAAGTGTATGCCAATAATAACCTTGTTGGTTTAGGTAATGTAGGGAATGGTTACGGAGATCAAATTGGTTATTATGGAACAGATGGAACTTTTTTAGAAATAGACCATGATTTAGATGGCTTCAAAAATTTTGAAGTAATACAATTAAGTACGAATAGATTAAAATTTATTAGTCAAAATACAAACGTAAGTTTCATACTGATAGGTTATAACACAAACGAATTTGATTATGATGCTGTTTTTTACGATAATATTGAATACTTTTTACAAGAATACAATACTTGGTATAAAACTGAAACAAATGGTGGTGTAGAAAACGATTTTGATTACGAAAACTATTTAGCTTTTATTCCAGAAAATAGAAATAGATTTTTATCCTCACAGGATGTTGTAGGAACAAATTTAGACACCTTAATATGGGATTTTAGTGGAAATTACGAAGTGTTTGATGTACAAGGCACAGATACTTTGAAAGTTATTGAATTAGATTACGACCAAAACGGTATAGAAGAGTTTGAATTATCTATTTTAAGCGATGGTAAAATTGAATTATATCACATTGCATCGGATACAACCTACATTTTTGAAGGAAGCGGACAAATAATTTATAAAAGAGAAGGAAATTTAGGTGAAACTAAAATAAAAACACCACAAAAACGTTTTAAAGTGAACAGAAAAGTTAAAACACTTAAAAAACATATAAAAAAAATAAGCAACAGAGCAAAAAAATAAGGTTTGGTTAGTTTGATTTGGTGGGAAACCACCAATCGCAAAAACAGATTTTCATCTTGAAAATCTGTTTTTTGTTTTTATTTTATATCTTTACTATAAAAATGCTTGATAAAATAAAACCACAACATATCTTATTTTTAGATATTGAAACGGTGCCTGAAACCGAAAATTTTGCAGATTTATCTGCAAAAAAACAAATACTATTTGCCAAAAAAACCGAATACCAACGCAAAGAAAATTTTACAGCAAAAGAGTTTTATTCACGAGCAGGAATTTGGGCAGAATTTGGTAAAATTGTTTGTATTTCAGTTGGTTTTTTTTCCTCTTACGAAAAAGAACGCTGCTTTAGAGTAAAATCCTTTTATCATAAAAAAGAAAAAGTATTACTAGAAAAATTTAAAACCCTGCTAGAAGAACATTTTTCTAAAGATAAACACCTACTTTGTGCACACAACGGAAAAGAATTTGACTTCCCGTTTATTGCAAGACGAATGATTATAAACCATATTAAATTACCTAAAAAATTAAATTTATTTGGAAAAAAACCTTGGGAAGTTGCACATATAGATACCTTAGAACTTTGGAAATTTGGTGATTACAAACACTACACCTCTCTTAATTTATTAACTGAAATATTAAATATTCCTTCACCAAAAGAAGATATCGACGGTAGTCAAGTAGCGAAGGTGTATTATCAGGAAAAAGACATAAAACGAATTGTTAATTATTGCGAAAAAGACACCATTGCAGTAGTACAACTACTTTTACGATTTAGCAATTTAGATTTGTTAACCGATTCCGAAATTATTGTAGTTTTATGATTTTATACTCATGGGATTAATTTTTTAGATGTAAAACAGGTGATAATAAACATCAACTCTCTCAAATTAGGGCGTGGTAAAGTCCTAAAAAAACGTTTTAATAATTTCATTTACTGTGTTTTTATACAAACAAACGTAACTGATTATTTATACAAACACCTTCTAGCTCTAATAATTTCTTTTTTGCAGGAATTCCGCCAGCATATCCAACCAATTTTCCATTTGAACCGACGATTCTATGGCAAGGAATGATTATAGAAATTGCATTTGCTCCGTTTGCCGAAGCCACTGCTCGAACAGCTTTTTCGTTATTTATTTTTTTAGACAATTCTAAATACGAATACGTTTTTCCGAAAGGAATTTTTTGCAACTCCAACCAAACTTGTTTTTGAAAATCCGTTCCTATTAGCAATAAATCTAAATCAAATTTTGTTCGTTTTTTAGCAAAATATTCGTGTAATTGCTCTTTTGTTTTTTCAATAATATCGGAAGTATTTTCAATAAAAACAGCATTTAATTTTTTACAAATTCGTGTATCAATAGTATTTCGCATTTTTCTGAAACGCCAATCAGCAAGGCAAATTTTATTTTGATATGAGCCTAGAATTAATTCGCCAACAGGCGTTTTATAAAACTGAATATTAATACACTCTTTCATTTTGGTAAAGCTACAAATATTTTATGAAACTAAATTTTTTTCGACTTAGTAAATACGTCAATTTTTTTTCATTTTGATACGCTTCTCGCTCAAATGAAATATTTTTATACGCCAAATACCAATTTTTATATTGTATGTATCGCACTATAAATTCTACTATGTACCAAATAAAAAAGAATAACCAAAATAATTCTACTTGCTGCTTTGAATGAATTTTTTCGTGATTTACCAAAACCAAATTCCCTCTATAGTTCTTATTGATAATTATAAACGGATAGATAGTAATAGCAATGTAATTTCTAAATCTGAATTTTGTAAATAAGATCATTGATTATTTGTATTCTTTTAAATAAAAATTTATAAAACATTTTTAATTTACATTTTATAGTGAAAATAGAAGTTTTTTTCGTAAAATTGGGCTTTAATTTTAAAAATATGCAAAAATTAGTATTCGTATTATTTCTTTCCCTTTTTATTTTTAGCTGCTCCAGTTCGCAAAACACTTCTATAAATTCTACAAATACTTCCGATTTTAAATCGATAACCTTAGCCGATATTTGGCAAAAAGGAACGTTTAGAGGCGAATACCTTGGTGGATTTCATTCAATGAAAAAAGGCGATTATTATTTAGTAATTAATAATCGAGGTACAGAATTAGATAAATATTCATACAAAACTTTAGAAAAAGTAGAAACCATTATAACCACAAAAGACCTTAACGGAATACCTTCTCTATACGATTATACATTTAGTGAGGATGAAACAAAAATTATTTTTGGCACACAACCCCGACAAATTTACAGATACTCAAAAACAGCATTATACTACGTTTACGATTTAAAAACGAAAGAACTAACAAAAATAACCGATGCTAAAATTCAAGAACCTACTTTTTCGCCTGACGCAAAAAAAGTAGCGTATATGTTTGCAAATAATTTATATGTTAAGAATTTAGAAACCAATAAAACCATACAAATAACTAGCGATGGCGAAAAAAATAAAATAATTAATGGTATTTCCGATTGGGTTTACGAAGAAGAATTTGGCTTTGTTCGTGCTTTTCAATGGAATAAAAACAGCGATAAAATTGCCTTTTTACGATTTGACGAAACCGAAGTGCCAGAATTCTCAATGGATATTTATGGCGAAAATCTATATCCACAACAACAAGTATTCAAATATCCTAAAGCAGGTGAAAAAAACGCTACTGTTAGTTTAAAATTATTCTATCTAAAAACCAATAAACTAGAAAATATACCACTTAAAAACTACGAATATATTCCTCGTATAAAATGGACAAACAATCCAAACACTTTGTGTATCACAACATTAAATAGACATCAAGACGATTTAAAATTGTTTTTTGTAAATGTAAAAAAAGGATTACAACCTAAATTAATACTAAACGAAACGGATAATGCTTACGTAGATGTAACCGATAATTTAACCTTTTTAAAAGATAACTCCTTTATTTGGACAAGCGAGAAAAGTGGATTTAACCACATTTACCATTTTTCAAAAACAGGAAAACTAATAAACCAAGTAACCAAAGGGAATTGGGAAGTTACCAATTACTACGGTTTGGATGAAAAAACAAATACCATTTATTACCAATCTACCGAGGATGGCTCTATAAATCGTTCTATTGCTTCGGTTAGTTTAGATGGTAAAAACCACAAAAAATTAAACGATAAAATCGGAAGTAATTCCGCTTCATTTAGTACCAGTTTTAACTATTATATTAATACGTATTCCTCGGCAAATACACCTACAATTTATACGCTAAACGAATCCAAATCAGGTAAAGAGTTAAAAGAAATTCTAAATAATAGTAAAACTAAAGAGCTTTTAAATCAATATACATCTAGCAAAAAAGAATTTTCTACACTTAAAACAAAAGATGGCGAATTTAATATGTGGATGATTAAACCAAGTAATTTTGATGCTACCAAAAAATATCCATTACTAATGTACCAATATTCAGGACCAGGAAGCCAACAAGTAGCAAACCGTTGGCATTATTCTAACGATTATTGGTATTTTATGTTAGCACAACAAGGCTATATAGTTGCCTGTGTAGATGGTAGAGGAACAGGATATAAAGGTAGAGATTTTAAAAAAATTACACAATTAGAATTAGGTAAATACGAAATTATAGACCAAATAGAATCTGCAAAAGAATTAGGTAAATTACCATATATTGATTCCGATAGAATCGGAATTTGGGGTTGGTCATTCGGAGGATATATGTCCTCTTTAGCAATAACAAAAGGAGCAGATACGTTTAAAATGGCAATTGCCGTTGCACCAGTAACCTCTTGGCGTTTTTACGATTCGGTTTATACCGAAAGGTATATGCACACACCACAAGAAAACGCAGATGGATATGATAATAACTCACCAATTAATTTTACCCATTTACTAAAAGGAAAATACCTATTAATACATGGTACAGGTGATGATAATGTACACGTACAAAACAGTATGCGAATGATAAATGCATTGATAAATTCAAACAAAGAATTTGATATGTTTATCTATCCAGACAGAACACACAGTATTTACAGTACTCGATACGATAGATTACACCTTTATAAAAAAATGAGTACATTTATACACGAAAATTTATAACATTAACCAATAATTAAAATATGTCAACAGCAATTATTAAACCACATCAAAGAGAACTTTTTGGACATCCGATAGGTTTATACGTATTATTTTTCACAGAAATGTGGGAACGCTTTTCGTATTACGGAATGCGAGCAATATTAGTTTTATATTTAACTACTGTAACAACAGATAAAAATCCTGGTTTAGGATGGACAAATGGTGATGCTTTAGCACTTTACGGTTGGTACACCATGATGGTATATGTAATGTCCATCCCTGGAGGAATAATAGCAGATAAAATTTTAGGACAAAAAAAATCTGTTCTTGTTGGAGGGGTTTTACTTTTATTTGGACATAGTGTTCTTGCTATCGAACAAATGTGGGCTTTTTATACAGGTTTAGTTTTAATCGTATTAGGAGTTGGAATGCTAAAACCAAACATTTCTACCATGGTTGGAGGCTTATATAAAAAAGGAGATATTCGTAGAGATAAAGGATTTACTATTTTTTATATTGGTATTAATGTAGGTGCATTTATATCTAGTATTGTTGTAGGATATGTAGGTGAAGTTTATGGATGGCATTACGGATTTGGACTTGCAGGAATAGGAATGGCTTTAGGTATTTTACAATATGTTTTAGGTTTAAAATACTTAGAAAATGTAGGTAATTTTTTAGGAGCTACTAAAGATGAAAAAGAAAAAGAATTACTAAAAAAACCATTAACAAAAATTGAAATTGACAGAATTATTGTATTATTTATTTCATTTCTGTTAGTTATTGTTTTTTGGGGAGCATTTGAACAAGCAGGAGGTTTAATGAATATTTATACTAAAGAAAAAACCAATAGATTATTAATGGGATGGGAAGTTCCTGCATCTTGGTTTCAATCATTAAATGCAATGTTTATTATATTCTTAGGAACAGCAGTAGCAGCTTTTTGGGCAAAAAGAAAATTAAAAGGAAAAGTATCTTCCTCTTTATTTAAAATGATTATTGGTTTAATTATAATGGGAACAGGTTTCTTTTTTATGACCGCAGCAACAGCAGAGTACGAATCAACAGGAACATCAGCAATGCATTGGTTAGTTCTTGCATATCTATTTCATACTATTGGTGAATTGTGTTTATCACCAGTTGCTTTATCTTTTACTACAAAATTAGCACCAGCAAAATACGCTTCAATTATGATGGGAGTTTATTTTGCAATGACAGGTTTTGGAAGTAAATTAGCAGGATTATTAGGTGAATGGTCTGAAAGCTTAGGTGAATATAAAATTTTCACAGGTATTGCTATATTTAGTGTTGTTCTAGGTTTGTTAACTCTTTTACTTCGTAAAAAATTAGAAAAATTAACACATGGTGTTGAAGACAATGAACACGAAATTATAGAAGCATAATTAATATACAACCAAAATAATTACAATATGAGTACATTAACAAAATACAAATTTGAAGGTTCCGAAATGAACAATCAATTATTAATGGGACATCCATCAGGATTGTTTATTTTATTTTTTACCGAAATGTGGGAACGTTTTTCGTATTACGGAATGCGTGCATTACTAGTTTTATTTTTAACGTCCTCTCTAATGGATGGAGGTTGGGCTTGGAGTCGTGAAGAAGCAATGGGTCTTTACGGTACATATACCATGCTTGTATATTTTACACCAATATTTGGAGGAATTTTAGCAGATAAAGTGTTAGGATATAGAACAGCAGTTGCAATAGGTGCTTTAATAATGACTATTGGTCACGCTTCAATGGCACTTAATACACCAACTACTTTATATGTTGGAATTGCTTGTTTAATAGCCGGTAACGGATTATTTAAACCAAACATTACCTCAATTATTAATGGTGTTTACAAAAATGCTCAAGAAAAAAAGGATGGTGCCTTTACCATTTTTTATATGGGAGTAAATGCAGGTGCATTTTTAGGAATCATGCTTTGTGGATATGTTGGTGAAACAAAAGGTTGGCATTATGGGTTTGGTCTTGCTGGAATTTTTATGTTCTTAGGAATGTTACAGTTTTGGTTTGCACAAGGAATTTTCGGAAAAGTAGGACTAAAACCTAGTAAAATTGAAGATGTTTCTGATGCAATTGATAATATAGATGATACAGAAGAAGAAACACAAGTTTCTAGTAAAGTTCAATTTGACAGATATATTGTGGTTGCTATTTTAGCAGTATTTACTATTTTCTTTTGGGCTTCTTTTGAACAAGCTGGTGGTTCGATGACTATTTTTGCAAAAGATTATACCAATAGAACTTTAGAAGGTAATGCCGCAAATATTTTTAGAATTTCAAATACGCTTTTAACAATTGTTCCGCTAATTATCATTACCTATGTATTACTTAGTTTATTTAAAATAACATTTAAAAAGTTTGCACTTTCTAATATAATACTTGGAATAAGTTTTGCCATTATATGGTATATTGTTATAACAATGCTTATTGAACAATTTAGCAGTGAAAAAGCAATGATTCCTGCTTCTTGGTTTGGTATTTTAAATTCCTTTTATATAATTGCTTTTGCACCACTTGTTTCTAAAATTTGGGAAAGTAAATACAATCCTTCTGCAACGGTTAAATTTGGAATAGGACTAATTTTGTTAGGTCTTGGATTTGGAGTGTTAGCTTATGGATCTGCTAGTATTCCGCAAGGAGCACAAACTGCATCAGTTAGTGTAATTTGGTTAATATTGGCTTATTTATTACATACTTTAGGCGAATTAAGTTTATCACCAGTAGGTCTTTCTTATGTAAGTAAATTAGTGCCTGCATCTAAAATTGCAATGATGTTTGGATTGTGGTATATTGCAGTAGGTATGGGGAATAAAGCTGCTGGAGCTATGGGAGGAATGATCGATACGATAACAGCTAAATATTCTATGAGTACTTTCTTTTTAATATTTACATTTGTTCCTATTGTTGCAGGTTTAATATTAATGGCTTTAACACCTGTTGTAAAAAAACTAATGCACGGTGTAAAATAAATCATGAAAAAATAATTTACATAGCGGCGTTTTGTAAAAACGCCGCTATTTTTTTAATAAATCTTGCTTTTTTTGTAATTTCGGCACATAAATTGCAACTAAGCAAGTATAAATATATTTAAAATGAAAAAAATACTTTTACTAATACTAATTATTACAAGCTTTAATAGTTTTGCCCAAAAAGAATTAAACTGGCTAACCGATTTTAACGAAGCAGCAAAACTATCCGTTAAAACAAAAAAACCAATACTTGCCAATTTTACAGGTAGTGATTGGTGTGGTTGGTGTAAAGTATTACACAAAGAAGTATTTAGCACTCCTGAATTTGCAAAATGGGCAAAAAAGAATGTAATCCTATTAGTTGTAGATTTTCCAAGAAAAACAAAATTACCTACTGCATTGCAAAAACAAAATAACGCTTTACAACGTGCTTTTGGTGTTAGAGGATATCCAACGGTTTGGCTTTTTAAACCCGGTGAAGGCGAAAACCCTAAAAAAGACATACAACCTCTAGGTAAAACAGGTTATGTACGTGGTGGTGCTAAAAAATGGATTGCAAGTATCGCACAATACTTACCAAAAAAATAATTAAGACACTTGTTTTTTGTGGGAATTAGGCAAAAAGTCTGTGTAATCTAAAAAATTCTATCGCTACACTTCTTAAAATTTACTCTAAAGAGTTTGAATTTACAGCCCTATATCTTGAATTTATTTTAGACTATTTTACACCTCAAATGATATAAATAATTTATATCTTTGTTACTTGAAAAATGAAAAGAAATAAATTAATTAACAATTTACAACAAGAAACTCTTTGGGATGTTGTAATTATTGGAGGAGGAGCAACAGGGTTAGGAGCAGCCGTTGAATCTGTTACAAGAGGATATAAAACATTACTTTTAGAACAATTAGATTTTACCATTGGTACATCAAGTAGAAGTACAAAACTGGTTCAC
The DNA here is from genome assembly GCA_947311745.1 of uncultured Flavobacteriaceae bacterium. GTDB lineage: Bacteria > Bacteroidota > Bacteroidia > Flavobacteriales > Flavobacteriaceae > S010-17. Next base: position 9,262 of record CAMZLT010000235.1, read on the forward strand.
GGAGGAGTTCGGTATTTAGAACAAGGAAATATCTCTTTAGTTTTTGAAGCTTTAAAAGAACGTGGACTTCTATTTAAAAATGCACCACATTTAGTAAGTAACCAAACTTTTTTAATTCCGAGTTATTCGTGGTGGCACAAACCTTTTTACACTATTGGTTTAATAATTTACGACATACTTTCTGGTAGAAAATCATTTGGTAAATCCAGACCTTTTTCTAGAAAAAACACCATCAAAAAAATGCCAAACCTCATAAAAAAGCAATTAAGAGGCGGAATTGTATATCACGATGGACAATTTGACGATGCTCGTTTAGGTTTAAACCTTGCACAAACTGCTATTCAAAACGGAGCAACCGTTTTAAATTACGTAAAAGTTACCGATTTAATTAAACAAAACGGAAAAGTAATAGGAGTTCAAGCTAAAGACCAAGAAACGCAACAAAAATTTAATATAAAAGCAAAAGTAGTTATCAATGCAACGGGTGTTTTTGTTGACGGAATTCTTAAAAAAGACAATCCTAAAGCAAAAAAGACAGTAAAACCAAGCCAAGGTGTACACATAATTATCAATAAAGAATTTTTACAATCCGATTTTGCTTTGCTAATACCAAAAACAAAAGATGGCAGAGTTTTATTTGCTGTTCCGTGGCACGACAAAGTGATTTTAGGTACAACCGACGAACCAAAAGAAAAACCAAGCATAGAACCACAAGCAACTGATAAAGAAATTGATTTCATTTTAGAAACTGCCAGTAATTATTTAATAAAAAAACCAACAAGAAAAGATATTAAAAGCGTTTTTGCAGGATTACGACCACTTGCAGCTCCAAACGAGCAAGAAAAAACCAAAGAAATTTCCCGAAACCATAAAATTATGATTTCTAATTCTGGTTTAATATCTATCATTGGCGGAAAATGGACTACCTATCGCGAAATGGCTGAAGATGTTATTAATAAAGCACAAAAAACAGCGAATTTAGCTAAAGCAGAATCCATTACCGAAAACCTTAAAATTTATGGGTTTAAAGAGAAAAATGATTTTAATAATCCTTTATATTTTTACGGAAGCGATTTAAAAAAAATTGAAAATTTAATAAAAAAAGACGCTTCTCTAGGCGAATTAATTTCTAAAAAATTACATATAAATAAAGCACAAATTGTATTTGCAGTACAAAATGAATATGCAAGAAATACGTACGATATTTTAGCAAGACGAACTAGAGCCTTATTTTTAGATGCTAAAGAGTGTATAAAAATTGCACCACAAGTAATTCAGATAATTGCAAAAGAACGCCAAAAAGATAAAAACTGGGAACAAAAAGAATTAACTATCTTTACAGAAATTGCCAATAGATATCTTGCAAATTAAAATTAAATAAAAATGTCCGATAAAAACAAAACCCAAATAGACACCAAATACAAAAAAATGCGAATTCAAGTATTTGCAGGTATTTTTATAGGTTATGCAGGATATTATTTGGTTAGAAAAAACTTCTCTTTAGCAATGCCTGATTTAATTGCACAAGGTTTTACCAAAACCGAACTTGGTTTTGCTCTATCAGGAGTTTCCATAGCTTACGGATTAAGTAAATTTTTAATGGGAAATATTTCCGATAGAAGCAACGCTAGAAAATTTATGGCAATTGGTTTATTTCTTTCAGGAATGATTATGCTAATTATGGGTTTTTTTCCGTTTGCAACAGCATCGATAACTGCAATGTTTATACTATTATTACTCAACGGATGGTTTCAAGGAATGGGCTGGCCTCCAAGTGGTAGAATTATGGTACAGTGGTTTTCTATAAAAGAACGAGGTACAAAAATGGCTTTTTGGAACACAGCACATAATATTGGTGGAGGTTTAGTAGGACCAATAGCAATTTATGCTTTTGCTTATTTTAACGATTGGCATGCAAAATTTTACGTTCCAGGTATGTTTACAATTTTTATTTCTATTTTTATTTATTTAACCCTTCGTGATAGACCAGAAGTTGTAGGATTACCGCCAATTGAAGAATATAAAAACGATTATCCTGAAACTATTACAGGAATTGACCAAAACCAACGAATATCTGCAAGCGATATTTTTATAAAATATGTCTTTAAAAATAAGTTACTTTGGTTTATTGCACTAGCAAATGTTTTTGTGTATTTAGTTCGTTACGGAGTGCTAGATTGGGCACCAACCTATTTAAAAGAGGTAAAACACTTTTCACTTAACGAAAGCGGTTGGGCATATTTTTTATACGAATGGGCAGGAATTCCAGGTACAATTATAGCAGGTTTTGTTAGTGATAAATGGTTTAAAGGAAAACGAGCTCCTGTTAGTATTATTTATATGATTTTAGTACTAATTTCAGTTTTAATTTATTGGAAAAACCCAGCAGGAAATCCACTAATTGACAACCTCGCATTGGTGGCAATAGGTTTTTTAATTTATGGTCCTGTAATGCTTATTGGCGTACAAGCCTTAGATTTAGTTCCTAAAAATGCAGCAGGAACAGCAGCAGGTTTTACAGGATTATTTGGCTATCTTGGTGGTGCCTTAACAGCTAATATATTAATTGGTTATTTAGTAGATAATTACGGTTGGAATAGTAGCTTTATTCTTTTAGTTGTAGCCTGTATTTTATCTATTATTTTAATAGGATTTACTTGGATTTTAGAAAACAAACATCATAAAAAAACAACGTAATGAAAACAAATATAGCGATTATTATCGGAATAATTTTTCTTTTAGGATGTACCAAAAAAGAAATCAAAACCAGTAAAAAAGAATCTAAAATGTTAGTAAAAACTTTAAGTTTAAAAGCACAAAAAGTGCGAGATTACGTAAAGAAAAATGCTGTAATTGCACACAGAGGAAGTACCTATTGGACACCTGAAGAAACCGAACCAGCATATCGTTGGGCAAGAAATATCGGAGCAGATTATTTAGAACTAGATTTACAATTAACCAAAGATAATAAACTCGTTGCTTTTCACGATGATGACTTAAAAAGAACTACAAATGTTGCAACAATTTTTCCGAAAAGAAAAGATGTAACCATACACGATTTTACGCTTGCAGAATTACGTAAATTAGATGTAGGGTCGTGGTTTAATCAAAAAAATAAGGATAGAGCAAACAATAAATTTGTTAATTTAAAAATTCTTACACTAAAAGATATTATTAAAATTGCCGAAGGAAATAAATTGATTAAAGAACTAAAAAATGGCAAATGGACAGGTAATTTTAAATACGCCAAAGATCCTTCCGATAACGGAAATAGACCAGGAATTTACGTAGAAACGAAGCATCCAAAATCAAATATTGAAAAATATTTAGCACAAGAATTAACCGAATTAGGTTGGAATATTAACACAAATCCAAAACAAATAAAAACGGAAAATGGCAAAATTGAAGTAGCAAACACAAATGCTCGTTTAATTTTACAATCTTTTTCGCCTAAAAGCATTTTACAATTAGAAAAATATTTACCAAACATACCTAAATGTTTTCTACTTTGGAAACCAGATATGAAAGGCGATTTAAAAGAAACCTATATAGAGGCAATTAATTTTGCTGTAGAAAACAACGTACACATAATTGGTCCATCAATTGCAGGTGAACCAAATAATTACGAAGAATTAACCGATATTTGGATGACCGATTTAATACATCAAGCAAAAATGAGTGTGCATCCATATACTTTTGATACGAATGAGCAATTACAAAAATATTCTAACAGAATAGATGCTGTATTTACCAATCGAGCAGATTTGGCTATTCAGTTTTATAACTCTAAAGCTAAAATAGACGCAAAAAAAACACTAAACGAACTTAATTATTAAAATTATACCAATCCTGCTCGTTTTAACAAAGCATCTACACTTGGTTTTTTGCCTCTAAAATTTTCATATAATTTCATTGGTTTTTCTGTACCTCCTTTTGATAGAATGTTTTCTTTAAATTTAGAAGCAATTTCTTTATTAAAAATACCTTTTTCGGTAAAAAGAGCAAAGGCATCGGCATCTAAAACTTCTGCCCATTTGTAGGAGTAGTAACCAGCAGAATATCCGCCAGGGAAAATATGTGAAAAAGCAGTACTCATTGCGTTTTCAGCTACATCAGGGTATAAATTGGTTTTACTAAAAACGCGATTTTCAATTTCTTTTACCAAATTGTATTCTGTTGGATTTTTACCATGCCATTCCATATCTAATAAACCAAAACTTAATTGTCGTAAAGTAGCCATTCCTTCTAAAAAATTAGCGGCTTTTTTTATTTTTTCTATTAAATTTATCGGAATAATTTCATTGGTTTTATAATGTTTTGCAAAAAGATTTAAAGTTTCTTTTTGATATGCCCAATTTTCTAAAATTTGACTTGGTAGTTCTACAAAATCCCAATATACATTCGTGCCTGACAAACTTGGATAGGTTGTGTTTGCTAACATTCCGTGTAATGCATGTCCAAATTCATGAAACAACGTAGTAACTTCGTTAAAGGTTAGTAAAGATGGTTTTGTTTTGGTTGGTTTAGTAAAATTACAAACAATAGAAATGTGTGGTCTAGAATTTTCGTTATTTTTTTTCCATTGCGATTTATACGAAGTCATCCAAGCTCCATTTCTTTTACCTTTACGTGGAAAAAAATCAGCATAAAAAACAGCAATAAATTCGCCATTTGTATTGGTTACTTCGTACGCTTTTACATCGGAATGGTATGTGTCAATATCGTATGTTTCGGTAAAAATTAAATCGTATAATTTATTGGCAACACTAAAAACACCTTGTAATACATTTTCTAATTTAAAATATGGTTTTAAGGCTTCATCATCTAAATCAAATTTTTGTTTTTTTAATTTTTCAGAATAAAATGCAGCATCCCATTTTTGAAAATTTTCAATACCATCTTTTTTTGCAAAATCACATAATTGTTTAAATTCACTTTCTGCTGCTGGTTTTGCTTTAACTAGTAAATCATTTAAAAAGCTAGTAACTGTTTTTGGGTTTTCTGCCATTCTTTCCTCTAAAACAAAATCGGCATGTGTTTTATATCCTAATAAATTTGCTCGTTTATACCTGTTTTTAGCAATTTCTAAAACAATGTTTTGGTTGTCGTATTTATTATTTTGAAAGCCTCTTTTACCAAATGCAATGGCTAATTTTTTACGTAATTCTCGGTTTTCGGCATAAGTCATAAACGGAATATAACTTGGATAATCTAAAGTAATTAACCAACCTTCTTTTCCTTTTTGCTTAGCTAACATTTTAGCAGCTTCTTTTACGCCTTCTGGTAATCCTTTTAATTGGGTTTCATTTGTTAAAAACATTTCAAAAGAATTGCTTTCGGCAAGTACATTTTCGGAAAATTGTAATTTTAATTTTGCTAGAGTTTTATCTAAATCACGAAGTGTATCTTTATCGGTTTTGGATAAATTTGCTCCGTTTCTAACAAAATTTTTATAGTTTTTTTCTAAAAGTGTTTTTTGTTCGGTATTTAGATTTAAGGTTTCTTTTTTAGTATATAGTTCTTTAATCTTTGCAAATAATTTTTCATTTAAACGAATATCATTACCAAATTCGGTTAATAAAGGCGATATTTCTTGTGCTATTTTTTGTAATTCATCATTTGTTTCGGCAGAATTTAAATTAAAAAAAACACTAGAAATTCGGTCTAAAGTTGCACCTGAAAATTCTAATTTTTCAATGGTATTTTCAAAAGTTGGTGTTTCAGAAAGATTTACAATAGCGTCAATTTCTTGTCTTGCTTGTTTAATTGCTTCGGTAAAAGCAGGTTTAAAATGGCTGTTTTTAATTTTAGAAAATGGTGCTGTATTATGTTTCGTTTGAAATTTTTGTAATAATGGATTCATCTAGTGTATTTATTTTTTAAGATCTTTAGCTGCTTGGTTAACTTTTTCTTTTAAACTCTCTTTGTAAGCAATAATTTTGTTTAAAGTAGTACTATCGCTACAAGCAATAATTTGTGCTGCTAAAATTCCTGCATTTGTAGCTCCATCTAAAGCGACCGTTGCAACAGGAACACCGTTTGGCATTTGTAAAATAGATAAAACCGAATCCCAACCATCAATAGAATTTCTAGATTTTACAGGAACTCCGATAACTGGTAACGGACTTAAACTTGCTACCATTCCTGGTAAGTGTGCAGCACCTCCTGCTCCTGCAATAATTACCTGCAAACCATTTTTATGTGCGTTTTTTGCATAGTTAAATAATTTTTCAGGTGTACGATGTGCTGAAACAATATCTATTTCAACAGCAATATTAAATTGCTTTAAAATATCTATTGCACCTTGCATAATTGGTAAATCGGAATTGCTTCCCATAATGATTCCTACTTGTGCCATTTTTTTTAATTTATTAAGACAAAAGTACTTTATAAAATTATATTTTTGATAAATTTGTGTAACATTATTACAATCCTTACTTCATATACTTAAAAATTAACATTATGGTATTTCTTAAAATTATATTTATTATTGCTATTGTTTATGGTTTTATAGGTTTATTTAATAAAATTCAAAATGCAAAAGCAAAATTTCCAAATTATTTTATGATAGGACTAGTTGGTGCTATTGGTTTTGCTCTATCTAGTTTAATTGTTAAAGTCGATGCACAACAAGTTGGTGTTAAAGTTACGCCAACAGGTGTAGATAGTGAGGAATTACTTACAGGTTGGCATGTCGTTGCTCCTTGGAGTACGGTGTATAAAATGGATAAAACCGTTTGGGTTTATACCTGTGCTGATGCTCAAAACGAAGGTGCAAAAGCAAATGCAGATGCTATTTGGGCTCCGACAAAAGACGGAATTAAAATGGGATTTGATGTAAGTGTTTCTTGGCGAATTATACCAGAGGAAGCTAGTTGGATTTATCAAAATGTAACGAATGAAACTGGTAAAAATGGAAGGTACCATTGGTTAGAAGAAAATGTAATTCGTGCAAAATTAAAATCTGCTTTGGCATTAACCGTTTCTAATTATTCGCCAATTGAAGTATATTCTGTAAAACGAGAAGAAATCCAACACCATGTTTTAAATCGTATGCAAACAGAAATAAAATCGTATAAAATTAGCATTAACCAAATTGATATTAGAGAAGTGTATTACAATAAAGAATACGAACAAGCAATTAATAACAAAAAATTAGCAGAACAAGAAGCTCTTAGATTAATTGAAGTTACGAAACAAAAACAAGAAAAATTATTGCAATCTAAAATTGATAAAGATATTGCCATACAATATGCCGAAGGAGAAGCTAAAGCACTTAAAATAAAGGGAAATGCCATAAATGCAAATCCGAAAATTATCAAATTAGAATGGATTAATAAATGGAATGGTCAATTACCAACTTATATGATGGGAAAAGATAACGGCATTATCTTAAATGTGAATAAGTAAACTTTTTAAATTTTATACCTAATACTGAACATAATAATTCTAGGAAGAATATATGTTTTATAATTAACCGCAAAAATTCACGGAATTAGTTTTGTTTAGATGCGAAATGGAAAATGAAACACGAAAAAACCATCGCCTAGATATGCTACTATCTAAAAGAAGTGATAACCATAAATGTTAAGTTTAAAATTATCTATTCAATTTAAATAACCGCATTTTCAAAAACAAAAAGCACCCAATTTTATTAAAATTGGGTGTTAATTTGGGAGTAAAATCCATACCATTTAATTATCAGATAAAATTGTGGAGATGGAGGGATTCGAACCCTCGTCCAAACAAGTAACTATATTACTTTCTACATGTTTAGTTTTTGCTTAATTTTCGTCGTAAACCTGACCAAAAACAGCCTAATTTACGCTTAGCTTCTTTAATTTCGATGTAAAACCGAAGCCTTTTTACATCTATGTTAACTTTTACGATGCCTCTTAACAGAACGCCGCTAACCAAGGCTTTCATAGAGACATTTAGCTTTCGCACCTAGTGCGACGAGGCTCTATCTTACTATAATTCAGATTAAGCAGCTAAAGCAAAATTATTTTCGCCGTTTAAAAATTTGAAATAGCGTTTTACGAGTTTTCAACTTCATTACTCGACATGCTTATAACACAATTGACCTTGCTGTCAAATCCAGTCATCCCCAAAGAACTAATGCAAAGATAGATATTACTTATACAATAACTTGCAAATTGTTAAGAAAATCTGTTTCGTAAATTCTTTTCTATTTCTACATTTACTCGTATTTTAGCACAAAATTCATTCCAAAATTAAAAATACAATATATATTATGAAATTAGCCATTATTAAAGAACGTAAAAATCCACCTGATAGACGAGTAGTTTTTTCACCAGAAGCATGTGTAGAACTATTAGAAAAATTCCCTGATTTAGAAATAAAGATTGAAAGTTCGGATATACGTGTTTTTAGTGATAATGCCTATAAAGAAAAAGGATTAACCGTTACTAACAATGTGTCAGATTGCGATGTAATGCTTGGTGTAAAAGAAGTTCCAATTGATGCTTTGATTCCTAATAAAAAATATTTTTACTTTTCGCATACTATAAAAAAACAACCATACAATCGCGATTTATTACGGGCAATGTTAGCTAAAAACATAGAAATGTTTGATCATGAAAGTATTGTAGATGCTAAAAATCGACGTGTAGTAGCTTTTGGTCGTTATGCAGGAATTGTTGGTGCTTATAATGGCTTTAGAACTTTTGGTTTAAAATACGACTTATTTAATCTACCAAAAGCAGAACATTTAGATAGTCAAGTAGAATTAATTTCAGAATTATCTAAAATAAAAGAAAAACTTCCAAATATTAAAATCATTTTAACAGGAAAAGGACGTGTTAGTAATGGTGCAAAAGAAATGTTAGATGGAATGGGATTAACCCAAGTATCGCCTTCCGATTTTAAATCAAAAACCTATAACGAATCTGTTTATGCACAAATAGATGTGTTAGATTACAACCAACGAAAAGATGGTAAAATATTAGATAAATACGATTTTTATAACCATCCGCAAGAATATAAAAGTAGCTTTATGCAATATGCCGAAGTTGCTGATTTTTATATTTCAGGACATTTTTATGGTGTAGGTTCACCGTATATTTTTACACGTGAGGATATAAAAAAACCAAATTTTAAAATAAAAGTTGTTGCTGATGTTAGTTGTGATATTGATGGTCCTGTTGCTTGTACTATAAAACCTTCAACTATTGCAGATCCTATTTATGGTTACGATCCAAC
>CAMZLT010000236.1 GCA_947311745.1 uncultured Flavobacteriaceae bacterium
AAAACTTAACACCATTTACTTCTTTATAATCTGAAAACTCAAATGTTTGCGACATTTCCTTTCCGTTTGGTGCTTTTTTTGTTCGTATTTCTTGCATTTTTAATCCTGACTCTACATCAAAATAAATTTTTGAATCGCCATTTTTAATCACATAAGCATCTTTACCATTTAAGTTTTCAATTGCTAGTAATTTTCCTGATTTTGCAAGTCCTAATTCGGATATTGGCGTTACTTCCGCTTTAGCTTCTTCCAAATCTTTTCCTTCCAAAGGTTTCTTTTGTCCTCTCGCTTCATCATAACCTGAAGTTCCGTTAAAAACTTTTTTAGACATTATCATTCCTCCCATTCCGACTGTTAAATAGGATTTATTTGGTTTCATATATTTCATAACCATATCTAATTTTCTACCTTGAAATTCTGCTTGAGCAACTTGTAAAAGTGTATTAACTGCATGCACTTTTTCTGCACCTCCAATTGCTTCGATATATTTATCTACAACGGTCTGTACGGTTACGCCTTTAGGAATTGGTTTGTTCATTTCTGGCTTTTTGGTTGGATTACCATATTTATCAAAATAATTAATAGTATATGGTAATTTTTCTAAATTTGGTAAAACATCGATTGCTTTCCCTACTACTACAATCCTAGCATTATCGTATCCAAAATATTTTTTTGAAACACGCATTACATCATCAACAGTAACGGCATTTATCTTTTCTAAATACGTAGTATAAAAATCCTCTGGTAAATTATTTACCTTAATATTTAATGCATAACTAGCTATTGTTCTTGGTTTTTCTAAAGCCAAAACAAATTTACCCATATAACCAGCTTTTACATTTTTAAGATTTTCTTCGGTTACTCTTTCGGTACGGATTCGGTTAATTTCTTTTAACGATTCTACAACGGTACTATCGGTAACTTCGTTTCGTACACTTGCACCTGTTCTAAACATACTTGCGTATTCATCTGCATTAATACTAGATCTTGCTCCGTAAGTATAACCGTGAGCTTCACGTAAATTCATGTTTAAATACGAATTAAAATCACCTCCTAAAATTTGATTTGCAACTAAAACAGCGTGGTAATCTGGATCGGACATTTCTAAATTTGTATTGTAAATTACAGCAACTTCAGACTGCACTGCGTTAGGCATATTTACAAAAGCAATTTCGGTTTTTTCTACATTAGTAGGCTTTGGAAATGTTTGTTTTTCTATAGTTCCTTGTTTCCATTTTTTGAAATATTTTTTCACCAATTTTTTAACTTGTTTTGGTGTTACATCACCAACTACTACTAAATAAGCGTTATTTGGCTTAAAATTTTTCGCATATAAATTTTCAACATCTTTTAATGTTAAACTTTCAATAGATTCTTTAGTTGTAAATTCTCCATAAGGATGATTTTTACCATAACCTATTGCTTTACGCACTCTATTTGCGATATTAGCAACAGATTTTTCCCCAGATTTAATTCCATCAAGTGCTTGTTTGATACTTTTATCGAACTCTTCTTGGGTAAATTTAGGATGTAAAGCTGCATCAGTCATTAATTCAAAAATTCTTGGAAAATATTTACTTAAAGAACTTGCTCTAGCACCTGTACTCCAAAAATTAACTCTAGCACCTAAAAAATCTACTTCTTCGTCGAATTTTTCTTTAGATATATTTTCTGAACCTGAACCCAAAACATCGCCCATAATATCTGCTAGTCCAGCTTTTTCACCTTCAATAATTGGCGGATTATCTAGAGTTAAACTAACCGTTACACGTGGTAATTTATGGTTTTCTACTACCAAAACTTCCAAGCCATTTTTTAACTTAAACGTTACTGGCTTTTTAATATTTATAACAGGAGCTGGTCCTGCTTTAGGCTGTACACTTCTATCTATCTGTGCTTGCATAGACAAGGAGAAAATAATAAGGGTTATAATTAAAAATACTTTTTTCATTTTTTTATAATTTATTTGGTTGCTTCCTCTTTTTTAGGAATATATTTTAAAATTAAACGTTGGTTGTTTTTAAGATATTTATTTGCTACATTTTTTATATCTTCTCGTGTAATACTGTTATAAATATTAATTTCGTCATTAATTAAATTTGTATTATCGTATAACATATAATATTTAGCCAAAGAATGTGCAATACCTTCAACACTTGCATTAGAATTTACAAATCTATTTTCAAAAATATTTTTTAATTTCTGAAATTCCTTTTCGGAAATTAATTCTGTTTGCATTTTAACAATCTCTTCATCAACATCTTTAGTTAATTGTTCTAAAGTTGTATCACCAGAAGGAAGTGCATAAATAATGTACATACCGTAATCCTCTTGACTAAAGCTAAGTGCTCCAACCTGCATTGCTTCTTTTTTAGTATCTACCATTTTTTTGTACAATCTAGAACTTTTACCATCACTAAGAACTGTAGAAATAATATCTAAAACGTAGGCATCTTTAGTAGTCATAGCAGGAGTTCTATATGCATTTAAAATCGCAGGGATTTGAATATTTGGGTCTTGGTATTCTGCATAAAACTCTTTTGTAATTGGTTCTTCTTTAATTTCTACACGTTCAATTGCTTTTCCTTTAGGAATACTGCCAAAGTAGTTTTTAACCAATTCTTTTGTTTTAGCAATATCAATATCTCCAGCAACAACTAAAACTGCATTATTTGGAATGTAGAATTTTTTATTAAATGCTTGAAACTCTTCTAAAGTTGCTGCATCTAAATGATCCATTGAACCAATAGTTGCCCAACGATATGGATGTTTTTTAAACATATTTTTTTTAATTTCAGCCAAGAAATTTCCGTAAGGAGCATTATCTACTCGTAAACGTTTTTCTTCTTTAACCACTTCGTTTTGTGTATCGACACCAATTTGATTAATAATAGGATGTAGCATTCTTTCCGATTCCATCCACAAACCTAACTCTAAATTATTAGAAGGAAATACTTCGTAATAATAGGTACGATCATCATTTGTGTTTGCGTTGTTTGTTCCGCCATTAGAACTTACAATTTTAAACCATTCACCACGTTTGATGTTTTTTGTCCCTTCAAACAATAAATGCTCAAAAAAATGTGCAAAACCTGTACGTTCAGGATTTTCGTCTTTTGCACCTACATGGTACATTACCGATGTTGTTACAACAGGTGCTGTGTTGTCTTTGTGTAGAATAACGTGTAATCCGTTTTCTAAATCATACTCTTCAAAATTAACTTTTTGTGCCATTAATACGTTACTTAGTAAAAAACAAAAAAGTAATACAAAACTTTTTTTCATGTTAATAAAATTTTTATTTAAAATATTGTTACAAATTTACAGTAAATTAGTAACAGAACTCATACAAATGCTACAAAATATTGTATGAAATATCAAAAAAATAAAAAAACCAAACAAAAAGTATCTCATTAAAAAAATAGATGTATATTTGCAGCTGTTAAAAAATCAAGTAAATAAGTAACTTATGTATGCAATTGTAGAAATAGCAGGGCAACAATTTAAAGTTAAGAAAGACCAAAAAGTATTCGTACATCGTTTACAAGGAGAGGCTGGATCAAAAGTAAGTTTTGATAAAGTTCTTTTATTAGATGATGGAAAAGTAACGATTGGCGCCCCAGCTATCAAAGGTGCAGCGGTAAACGCTAAAATCCTTAATCACTTAAAAGGTGATAAAGTAATCGTTTTTAAGAAAAAACGTAGAAAAGGTTATAAGGTAAAAAACGGACATCGTCAGTATTTATCTGAAATCGTTATTGAAAGTATCGTAGCTAGCGGTGCTAAAGCAACTACTTCAGAAAAGAAAGCAGCTCCTGTTAAAAAAGAAACTGCCAAAAAAGCAGCACCTAAAACCGAAACAAAAAAAGCAGCTCCAAAAAAGAAAGCAGTTTCTAAAGGAGATGACTTAAAAAAAGTAGAGGGAATTGGTCCTAAAATCGCTGAAATTTTTAACAATGCTGGTATTACAACTTTTGCTGAATTAGCAGGGACTAGTGTTGAAAAATTACAAGAAATTTTAGCTGCAGCAGGATCTAGATATGCTTCTAAAAAACCAGGTTCTTGGCCAAAACAAGCAAAAATGGCTGCTGAAGGAAAATGGGATGAATTAAAAGAGTGGCAAGATGCTCACGACCACGGTATTGAATAAATTATAAATTATTAAAACTATATATTATGGCACATAAAAAAGGTGTAGGTAGTTCTAAGAATGGTAGAGAATCCGAATCGAAACGATTAGGTGTAAAAATATTTGGAGGACAAGTAGCAATTGCTGGTAATATTATTATTCGCCAAAGAGGAACAAAACATCATCCAGGTGAAAATGTATATATGGGAAAAGACCATACATTACACGCACAAGTTGATGGTATTGTTAAATTTACCAAAAAAAGAAATAATAAATCGTATGTTTCTATTGAACCAATAGAAGCTTAATTTTTTATTACATTATAAACAATCCTTTTGTAAACTCTATGAGTTTATAAGAGGATTTTTTTTTCTATTTTAAATTATTTTGACTATGTTTAAAAAAATATTTATCGTTATAACACTTATTTTTACACTACTATCGTGTAAAGAAAACACTAAAAATTTAGAAGTAATAGGTACAATAAAGGGTGTACAAAAAGCAACTTTATATCTTGAAAAAATTAAAGATACGACCCTTGTAAAAGTAGATTCTGTAACTTTATACGGAACAGAAAATTTCAAACTCCAAGATAATATTGAAAGTCCTGAAATGTATTTTTTATCCGTTTCAAGTTCGGATAAAATATTGCCTTTTTTTGCCGAAAAAGGAAACATTTCTATAAAAACAGATTTAAAAACGTTTAGTTACAAACCAGAAATTAAAGGTTCTAAAAATCAAGAAATATTAGACAAGTATAACGATTACATTCAAAAATTCAATAACAAACGCTTAGATTTATTAAAAGAAAAGTTTGATGCTATCAAAAACAAACAGTCTGATAAAGTTACTGAAATTGAGAAAAAAATTAAAGGTATAGATAAACGCCAATACTATTATACGCTAAATTTTTGTTTTAAAAATGCGAATTACTCGGTTGCTCCTTACTTAACTTTATCGGAATTGTACAATCTAAATACTAGTTATTTAGACACTATTATCCATGTAATGTCAGAATCGGTAAAGAAAGAAAAATACGGAATTAAACTTATTAATTACGTAGAAAAAATTAAAAAAGAGGAAAAAAAATAGTTGTTTTAATTTAACCATAATCTATGATTATGCGTTAAAACTTTATATTTCGTGTTTAAACTACTGCAAAATATAACTATTGCTAGTATTTTGCTATTTTTTAAGTTTAATATCAATTCCAAACATTACATATCCTAACATAAAAAAATCATTTCCAAATTGGATATTTATTGGTCTAAACTCATATGCTAATTTACTTTTTTTAGGATTAATTCTAATTCCAATAGAAGCACTTCCACCAAAATAAAATGAATTAAAGTATTCAGAATTAGTATTGTTTGCTTCTGGCGATCCGCCCGTTCCTAATAATCCTCTTGAATAATTTATAAATCCTCCTCCAGTTGTAACAAGTGAAAACGCCTTATACTTGATTAAATCGTAATGAATATTAGCACCAATAGAAGTTATTCTATAGAATTGATCTCTTGTATCCGTAATTCCAATTGGTAAAAATCCTCCAATAATAAGATTAGGATTAATTCTAAATTTACTCTTCTTTCCATAACTTTTCTGCCAACCAATTGAGTAAATCAAACCCATTCCTGTTTCTCTTTTCCCTTCATTGAAACCAACTCCAATTCCTGTTCTTATAGAAGTTCGCTTAAATTCAGTTTCTTGAGCATTTAATTTATTGCCTATAACTAGTAAAATTAAAAAACTTAAATAGGCTATTTTTAATTTACAACCAAAATATTTATTATTCATTATAACGGTTTTATATCTACAATCAACTTATAAAATTGTTGCAAATTTATATATAACTTTTTTTACAGATTAATTTCATTGATATAGACCGTATTACTTTAATAATCCTTTATCTTTTAAGCGTTCTCTAGCACTTCGTTCCTCTTTTTTTTCTGTTTTTTTAGGTGGTTCAATTGGTTCTTCTTCTGAGGTTAAATCGTGTAATAAATCTTTTCCCTTTTTTATAGATGCATCGATGATTTCTTGACTTCCTTCAATAGATTCATTTGCTTTTACAATTAAAGTTGCTAAATACGTACCTACAAGAATTCCAACTACCATTGTACTCAAATATTTGATATCTAATATTCGTATTGGTGTTAAAAATTCGGTTATTAAATACGCTACAAGAACTAAAATAACTACAAAAACTAATCGTAGTACAAATGGTTGCATAAATAAGAAACCTTTTCTGTCGCTTGGTTTCATCTGTTGTTCAGTACTGTGTGTTATTCGGTTTATTAACCTAAATAAATAGTTATTTTTTGATTCTCGCCAATACAATAAAATACCTGTTAGCAAGGCTAAAATAAACAGAATTATTTCAAAAGTTATCATAGTTTTAATTTTTAGAGTTTCTAATATTTTTTATAATCCAATTTTTATACGATTCGTCATACGAAATATAATTTTTAAAAAATATGTCTTTTGCATAGCGATACATATTTACAGGATCTGCAGGAGCAATTTTACTTAACAATTTCCAAATTAAAAAAGTATTTACATCTAATAAAGAGGAATGTGGCTGATACAAAGCACGAATTACATCTGACGGAATACTATCTTTAGGCAAAATTTTAGAATCCTTATTTTTTAACTCTACAAATCTATCTACTGCCATTAATCGTTTTTTACCTTGTAAATCTAAACCGTTCAGGTATCTTTTAAATAGCAAATCGTTATCTAATATTTGTTCTAAAGGTTGTTCGGTTTTACTAAACATTTGTGTAAAAAGATGTTTTTTAATGCGTTTATAACGCTCTGAATTTGCATTTTTTACAATATTTAATTCTAAAACAATATATTTTTCAAGAATTGAGAATAATTCGGTTTGCTCTATATAAAAAATCACCCCTTTAAACGTGTCGTTTTTTATTGCTTGATTATATTGTTGTTTATTTTCGAAAATTAAGATTTCATTTGCAAAATCTTTAAACACAAAAACACCTCCAAAAGCTTTTGTATAAAAAGAGTTAGTTTTATAATTTAAAGATTTTAGATTAAGATTTCTATTTCGTAAATCGCCATATTTCCTAACGGAATTTAGTATTTTTTTATGTAATTTTTCGTTTACAAAATTATTATCTTTATTGAATTCGGCAACTAATTCTAATTGGGATTTCTTTACTGTTCCTAAATCATTTATCAAATGAAATTCAATAGTTATTTTTTTAATTTTTAACAAATCATATACGTCGTAATACACATCAATTCCTTGATTAAACTCTATACATAATGCCGATTCTTTAGTTATATCTTTAATTTCGTTAAAATATGATTGAAAGATTAAATTTATCAATTCTTTATCAAAAGTAGAAAATGGTTCGTAGATTTCTACTTCCTTTTGCAGAGGCGAAATTAAAATTGCTTGTGGATTTGCCTCACCATTATTTAAATAATGTATTTCGTTTTTTTCGGTTGCAATTTCAGGACTCCAACCTTTACCATCTATAGTAAATTCGGATAATTTTGTTGGTTGTATTCCGAATAATTCTAAGCATTTGTTATATCTATCAACCATAAATCCTGTAATTTTTATAGGATTTGGATAGTGTAAATTATATTCTTTTAATTTTTGCATTACTTCTAAAAAGTTAATTATTTCATTCTACGTTCTGCCTCTATTCTAATATTTAATTCTTTTACACGATTAGCAACTTTACGATTAAAATCGGTATCTGCAATAATTGCCATATTGTCTAAATAACGTATTACTTCTTGCCTTCTAATATCCGAAAAACTTAAACCTTTCATATTTTGCTTCATTACATCTTGTAACATTGTGTATTTTGTTTGGTAGTCTTTTTGCAGAAATAATTCTGGATTTTCTAACCACTGTTCTGGTAAATCAAAATCGGTTAAACGCATCGATACTGCTTTTTGGATATTACGAATATCTCTTGAGGAGAAAAACGGAAATTTTTTTTGAATATTTTTATACAATTCTGCATAAAATTGATGTTCGTTATCTGTATGTTTTTTTTCTACTTCCTCATAAATTTCTAAAACACGCTGTTCAGTTGGTCTATCGGAATTTTGTAATATTTCATTTAGATTTTTGGCTAAACCTTGTTTACTAAGCCAATCGTAATTTGGTTTTTTCATATTTACAAAATTTGGTGAAATTTCATCTAATTTATTCCACCAAATATAATCTTGATCTAAAAAATCAGGAATAGTTCTTGCTCCATCAATCTTAAAACGACCTTGAATTCTAGAGATAACTGCTTTATCTAGCATTTCAGGCAGGTTTGTAAATAATCCAATAGAGGAATTTCCGTAATTTACGGCATATGCTCCTTCGGTATATCGTAAAAATACACCTATGACTTCTTTTACTCCAGCAGAAACTCCTTGAGCGGTTCGTTCTTGTAGATTATTTTCAGCATCATCTATTGGTGCAAAAATAAGTTTTGTAGGATCTTGTAAAGGTTTCATCCATTGTACCATTTTTTCGGCAGAACCACCTTGAAAAGTAGAAATTAAAGTATCTGGCATTGGATGAAATAAAAACGGAATATCTAAAGCATCGGAATATTCTTTTAGCTGAGTAGCGATTGCTGCAATTAGCATACTTTTACCAGTACCTGGAATTCCGTAACCCATAAAAACAGGCATAAAACCACCAAGTTCTTGAAAAGGATTTTTCTTTTCTGTAAAATCATACGCTAACATACGTTGTACCAAGCGTTTTGCAAAGTGTTTTGCATCACGATTACCAACAATTTGCTCGAATTTAATTTTATTAAACTCTACGCTTTTAATCGTATCATTAAAAACGGTTTCCCAACCAGAAATTACAAAATCTGATTTTTCTTTTTTATAGGTTCTATCCTCTAAAGTTTCGGTAAAATCTAAACTACCTTTACGCTGTATAATCTCGTCGATTATTGCTTCAAAATACACATAGGTAAAATCTACAACATCTTGTTCAGATTGTATAACTTCTGGATGATTTAAATATCTATCATAGTAAAACAACATACAAGAGATTCCTTTTAAAGGCAATGTTAATGCCAATTCCGGTATTCCTGCAAATTTATTTTTCATTACGGAAAGATCGTCATTTGTGTCATTTTTTAAATCGTATAAAATAGCATAGGCAATTCCAAAAAGCATAAAAGCAGTTGCTGTTTGCATTTTCGCTTCAAATTCACGTTTTTGTTGTGTATCCAAAACCGATTTTCGTTCTTGTAAAATAGATAAACCTGACGAATCGTAATACGCATCTTTTAACCAAATACCTAAAGCTAAAGCTTCTTGTATAACCAATAAGGTTTTATTTAGCTGTAATGGAATCGCTAAAGATTCTGGTAATAATTGTTTTTTTAACTTTAAAATAGTTTTAGAAACGGAAGTTATTTCTGTTGCATTACCATTGGTTGCTTTTGATAAAAATAATAAAATATTTTCGGCTTCTTTATTCTCTTTATTTTTTGCACGAATACCTTGTTGCCATTGCACGGATTTTAAATAAGAGGATGCTTCCTCTCGCAATTCGTTTAATTCGTTTTGTTTTATAGGAAAAGTAGTATTGTGTTCCATAGTATTTTTATTGTTCTTTTATATGTTGCAATTTAACTGTAAATGTTACTTTTTTTATTTGGAAGCACAATATACGCAAAATCTACTTTGTGGCATTAAGACTATTCTACCAAAAGGGATTTCGTTATTACATCTCACACAAATTCCGAAATCATCATCATCTAAACGCTCTAAAGCAGCTTTTAAAGAAACTAATTTTTGTTTTGCTTTTCGCAAAGCATTTTCGTTAATTGCCTTATTATTTATTGCATCCATCCTACTAACTCTACCAATAGCACAATCTGGTTCTATTGGTTTGGTCAGTTCCTGTAAAGTATCTATTAGTTCCGTTGTTTTTAAAATTTCGGATTGTATTTTTAATTTTATTTCGGATTTGTTTAATTTCATTAAATAAAAGTACGGTAAATTTATTGTTTATAACAAAAAAAGACCGTCAAAAGACGGTCTTAATATAAAGTATACAAAATAATTATTTTAAGATAATACGTTTTGTACTTTTTTCATTAATAGAATTTTCTGCAATAACAAAATAAATTCCTTTTTCTAAACCTTGTAAATTAATTTCGTTATCATTTGCATTTACCTTGCTAAAACTTTTTACCGTTCTACCAAGATAATCTACAATAGATACAGATAACTCCTCGGAAGTTGTTACGTGTAAAATATTATCATGTACTAAAGTAGGATAAATATTCCAATCAAAATTAGAAAAATCTGTAACATTTGCTGTTGCATCATATCTATAAGTCATTGTAACTGGTGTACCTATTTCTGCACCACTAGCATCCACTTCATGAAATTTAAACACGTACTCAACAGGTTGCGTTGTATCATCACCTAAAGATTGGTTATACATATGATTACCATGAGGTTCGGATTGTCCGCCAACTGGCAAGTGATAGGCTGTTGGATTTGTGTTTGGATAACTTACACCCAATGCTATTCCTGAATAACAAACTCCAAAACAAAGTTCCATATCTCTTCCACTAGTATTTGTAATTGACTCGACATATATAACAACATCTATTTCGTGATCTGAAGTATTACGAACTACAAACTCAAAACTTGAATCTGCAAGAACTGTAGAGTTAAATGTAAAAACATCACCATCATTGATAAAAGCACCATCAGATACTTTTTCTACGGTAAATTGAGAAAATCCCAATACCGTAAATAATAAGAAAAATACTATTGTTAATTTATTATACATAATTATATTATTTACTTAAAACTATTTTTTTCGTTACTTTGCTAGAGCCATCAGTAAGATTTACAAAATAAATACCATTTTCTAAATTTGAAATATCTAAATTGGTATTTTCATTTATTGTTTTATTTGCAACTACAATTTTACCTAATACGTTAGTAATGTTAAAATTTAATACATTTTCTGTATTAATATGCAACATTCCTTTTGTTGGATTAGGATATACTGAAACTGCATTCAACACAAAATTATCTGTTGCCAACGGTGTTGCTGTTGCCACATATTTAGATTGCATAATACGTTTCCCTGAAGTTTCTTGCACATAAACAACAACTGCTAAATCATTTAACTCTTCTACATTTGTAGAAACCATATCATGTGATAAGGTAAAAGATTGTGTAGTTTCCGCTACAGCACTTATAGGTGTACCAGAAGCATTTGGCAACATTTTCATCATCACATTTTCAAAAGAAGTTTCGCCATTAGTCACTACATTTTGTGTAGTTATTTTCTCAACAACTGAAGTGTGCATAACAAAATCTCCTGTAACATACGGTGTTACAGAAGTATGCACCGTAACGTTACTTCCATCTAAAGTAAACCAAGAATCAATTACAAAATAAGCATCCTTTCCATTTTCATTTACTAAACCAGCTTCTATACCTGGAGTACTTGTTGCATATTTATCACCTCCAATAAATATTGATGGTACAACACTAACCATATAATATGATCTTCGTACGCCTCCTTCAGATGTGTAATATGGATCTCCTGGAGCTGGCCAGTTCATTTGATATTTAACAACTGCAATATCATTTGGATGTGCGTTTGCAAAAGGATTCATACTGGTAGTATTAAAACCTGCACAAGGATTACAGGTAGAACTTGTAAACTCTTCATACAAAGGGAAATTTGTTGTTGTCTGTGTCGCTACATAAAAATATTTATCGATTTGGTTATTTGCAGCAATATCATCCGAAGCTCCATTTATGTTCGAAATAGACACATTAACAATATAATTACCAGGTATAACATTCCATAAATTAGTAAATGAATAAGAATATTTTGAAGCTGTAGCAATATTAACACCTGTTACAGATTCGGTTATTATTGAACCTGAATCTACCTGATAATTAATATCAAAAGATGTTATAGGTGTAATACCTCTATTTTGTAATGTTGCGGCAATAGTAACATTACCACTACTTAAATACTTATATGTATCAATAGAATTAATACCCAAATCAAAATTTTCTACTAATCTAACCACAACATCATCAATATGCCAATTATTAATTTGATAGCTATTACCTGTAAAGAAAAAACAAATTTGAAAATCCGATGTATTAATATCTGCATTTTGCACCAAAACTGTTCTGCTTTCTTGTACATTAGCTCCTGCCATTTGCCAAACGGTATTCCAAGTCCCTCCTCCTGATCGTGTTGCTACCCCAACATTATACCCAGGACCATAATGATCAACCAAATGCTTAAAATCAATCATTACACCTCTTGAACCTGAAGCGGTAACATCCATTGTAGGTGAAATTAATCGTGATGTTCCGGTAAATTGTGGATTCCAATCAAATCTAGCCTCTGGAGCTACCCCTCCTGCGGCATCGGAATTTCCATTATGCCAATTTCCAGCATGAGCATCAATTGTCCAACCGTTAGAGGCTACTCCTCCTGAAAAATCTTGCGTAAGGATTTGTGTATTCCCAAATAAAAAGGAAGCCAAAACCAAAGTCAATGTTAAAATGTAATTTTTGTTCATCATAAAAAAATTTAAAATTAATAATAGTTAATCGTTTTATTGCTATTTTTTAAAAAGCAGTGTTAATACTCATGGAAAATCCTGTTGCTGGTGAAACTACTCTACAAACGCCTCCAACGCATAAAAGTCCACCACGCTGTCTACCGTAACTCAAAGCTATTCGTGTTTTGTTTTTAGCATAACTTCCACCTACATTATAATAATGGCTCCGTTTATCTGTATCGTCATTCCCATAATTATACATATCACCAACAAACATAGATATATGTGAATTAAAATTGAATTCTGTTGTTGCAGCCATCCAATTTTTCTTATCTTCTTTAGTCCAAAGATGCTGTGCTTCTGCTCGTAAAGATTTTTTATTTTCAAATTTATGGCTCCATTCTACTGCTAGAATATTTGATTTTATAATTCCGTGTGTTTCCTCAACATAGGTTTTGTTATAATAGGAGTTAATATACGAGAAAATCATTTTATTTTTCTTATTCAATTTTTTTCTAACTTCTAAGGTTATATCGGTAAAATAACGCTCTCCAAAAGCAAAAAATTTGGTGTGCATTCTTTTAAAATCTCGATTGTAATCGGAATCTAGTCCGTACCAATTGGAAAAATTAAGTGCTATCTTTGTTCCGTACTTCCCTCCTAGTTTCGTTCCTTTTTTAAGTTTATAGTATAAATCCCATTGCAAACCTATTTCACCTGCTTTTACTAAAGGATTAAACGATAATTTTGGTTGTGCTTGATATACATAAATATTTGCCAAACTATAATCTTGTTGTCTAGTTAATGCAGGAACAAAATTAACTATTTGCTCGTTAAACGTATTTCCTTGGGTTTGTCTATCGGAATAAAAATTCATATTCTCAATTCTACGCATCGTTGTAGTAAAACCGATTCCCTTTTTTGAATATCCCATTTCCAATAATAATGCATTGCCATAGAATAGTTTATCGCTATATACAGTACCTAATTCTACAACAGCATCTTTACTTTTCCAAATACCTTCAATATTGGCATAAATATTATTTTTAGCATAATTAATCCTCCCTGAAAAGGCATTGGTTAAGTTTTCAAAACGTTTATCTGTTAATGCATCTGCAAGATAAACATCTTTTGTATTATGGTATCTACCAACATAACTCAATCCAAATTGTAAGGTGTTATTTTCAGAGGAAGCATCGTAATTTGTATCAAATCCAAAAATTTCACCTTCAGAAACTTTAAATCCTACACGATGTTTTCCGTAAAGTGCCGTTATTTTTAATTTGTTAGTTGGATAATATGAAATTTTAGCTCCACGAAGTGCATTATTAATTCCTAATTGTCTGTCTTCCCAAGAACGCAAAATTAAACCGCTACCAAATTGTTCATAAAAATACCCTAAGGTAGCATCTATTTTTTTAGATTTATAATTAGCAAAATAGGTTGCAACTGCTACATCTTTATCTAAATTTGGCGAATAATTTAAAATTGCTTGTGGAGCAAAACCTTCGGCTTGTAAACCAAAAGTGAATTTATTTATGGTATAATCTGCTTTTAAATAGTTATTAGACCGAAAATTATCCTCTTCGGTAAAATCACCAGTTACAGCATCATCTACATAATATTGCGAATTGGATTCAAAACCAACATTTACTTTTCCAGTATCTTGTGCAAAAATAGATGAAAAAGAAATGAATACAATTAGTAGTGGTAAGATTTGATTAAACTTCATTAAAGTCTTATTTTTTAAATTCTACAAATTTTTCTACTAACTCTTCTTCACTTCCAGGCGTATACCCAGAATGCGAATACACAATTTTACCATTTTTAACAATCATTACAAATGGCACAGTAGAAATATTCATTTTTCGTTTAAATTCTTGATTGGTATCTAATAAAACTTGGTAATCCCAATCTTTACCATTAACCAATGGTTTTACACGAGCTTTTGTTCGCGAATCATCTACGGAAACGGCTATCAATTCAAAGCCTTTTTCGTCTTGTAAATCTTCGTATTGCTCTGCAATTGCATCCAATTCGTTTACACAAGGACCACACCAAGTTGCCCAAAAACTAAAAACTAACGTTTTATCTTTAGATAGTTCGGTTAAAGAAACGGATTTTCCTTGCAAATTTTTTAAGGTTAAATTCGGAATAGTTTTCTGTGCGAAAGCCGTAAATCCTACAAATAATACGAATAAAAATAATGCGTTTTTTCTCATGATAGTGTTTGTTTTATATTTTTTATTTCTGTTAAATAAATAATATTGTGGCAAATATAACATTTTATCTTATATTTGCAACAACAATTAAGATTTATCAAAAAAAACACCAAAAATTATGAATTTCATAAAAAAACCTTTTTTTTTATTATTATTTTCAATTTTAATTATTTTTCAATCGTGTAATAATGAAAATATAGATGCAATCACTGAAGTTATTATAACTACTTCAAATTCAAATTTATTGGTAGATGATACCGTTACTTTTTCGGCAACAGCAAATAACGGTAACGATATAACTAATCAGACTACATTTTATGTAAATAATGAAGTATTAACAGGAAATAACTTTACACCAAATGCGTCTGGCACGTATGAAATAAAATCTATTTATAACAGTATTACTAGTAATACTATTGAAATTACTGCTTCTAATCCTACAGGTTATTCGCAAAAAGTACTGGCGGAAGATTACACAGGAACTTGGTGTGGTTATTGCCCTAGAATTGCATATGCCATTCAACAAGCAGAATTACAATCGGATAAAATCGTACCTGTTGCAATTCATCTTGCAAAAAATAGTACAGATGTCTATAATTTTGATGGTAGTGAAGAGTTAGAAAATTTATTTAACATTGGCGGTTTACCTGAAGGAAGACTAAATAGGACTATTATTTGGAATTATCCGCAAAATACCAATTTAAATCAAGCTCTTGATTTAACAGGACAAAGTTCTCCTTTAGGTCTAGCGATTCAATCGGAAATTAATCAAAATACCATCAATACTACTGTGCGTGTTGGTTTCGCTCAAGATTACAATTTTGAAATTGGTATTGTTGTTTATTTATTAGAAAGTGGTTTAATACACGATCAAACAAATTATACTAATTTTTTTCCTGAAGGACAATATGTAGATCCGTTAGTAGATTTTGAACATAATGATGTGCTTAGAGGTATTTTTACAAATGCCTTAGGTGAAATTATTCCACAAACGGAAACTGTAAACGGAAACACCTATGTTTTTTCCATTCAAAATACAATTCCTACAAGTATTGAGAACAATAACAATTTAAGTCTTGTAGCATTTGTAGTGAATAAAAATACTAATGAAGTTTTAAATGCACAACATGCTGCCGTTGGCGAAAATCATCCATTTGATTAACCCTAAAAATTCACCACGTATATTATTATTTTTTAGTTAAAACACAGTAAATCAAACTATTAAAACACTTATTACACAATTTAATAACATTCAAATTTGAGGGAGTTTGAAAGCATCTTTATTCATCTGCTATATTTCAAAACCCTTGAAATACTAAGGTATTTCTTCGGTTTTAAAATTTCACATCTAAACAAAGTTAATTCCATGAATTTTTGCGGTCAAATTGGAATTTACATC
>CAMZLT010000237.1 GCA_947311745.1 uncultured Flavobacteriaceae bacterium
ATGTTGATAAATTTATAGAAGCAGTAAAAGCTATCGCTCCGACATTCGGTGGAATTAACCTTGAAGATATTAAAGCACCCGAAGCCTTTGAAATTGAACGTCGTTTAAAAGAGGAATTAGATATTCCTGTTATGCATGATGACCAACATGGTACTGCTATTATCTCGGCTGCTGCCTTAAAAAACGCAGTTGAAATTTCAGAAAAAGACATTTCAAAAGTAAAAGTGGTTATCAGTGGTGCCGGTGCTGCAGCAATTTCTTGTACAAAATTATACCAAAAAATCGGCATACAGAACAAAAACATCGTAATGTGTGATAGTAAAGGCGTCATTCGTTCGGATAGAGATAATTTAAGTGAGCAAAAATTAGAATTTGCAACAGATAGAGATATTACTACCTTAACGGAAGCAATGGTAAATGCCGACGTATTTATCGGTTTATCAAAAGGAGGAATTGTAAGTCCTGAAATGCTAAAAACCATGGCTAAAAATCCGATTGTTTTTGCACTTGCAAATCCAGATCCTGAAATTGATTATAAAACTGCTATAAAAACTCGTAAAGATATTATTATGGCAACTGGTCGTTCGGATAATCCAAACCAAGTAAATAATGTACTTGGTTTTCCGTTTATTTTTAGAGGTGCTTTAGATGTTCGTGCAACAGCTATTAACGAAGAAATGAAACTTGCTGCAGTACATGCCTTAGCTAACCTAGCAAAAGAAACTGTACCAGAACAAGTAAATATTGTTTACGATGAAATTAACCTTACTTTTGGTAAAGATTATATCATTCCGAAACCATTCGATCCTAGATTAATTTACACTATTCCTCCTGCAATTGCAAAAGCAGCTATGGATTCTGGAATTGCTAAAAATCCGATTACAAACTGGACAAAGTACAGAGATGAATTAATGGAGCGACTTGGAACAGGCAACAAATTAATTCGAATGTTACATAATAGAGCAAAAGCAAATCTTAAAAAAATTATTTTTGCCGAAGCAGACCATTTAGATGTTTTAAAAGCTGCACAAATTGTATTTGAGGAAAGATTAGGAATTCCTATTTTACTTGGTAACAAAGAAATTATAAATGAACTTAGGGAAGAAATAGGCTTCACAGCAGATGTTACTATAATTGACCCTAAAACAAAAGAAGAAAAGAAACGCAGAACTAGATTTGGCGATATTTATTGGGAATCTAGACAGCGTAAAGGTGTAACACGCCTCAATGCAAAAAAAATGATGCGTGAGCGTAATTTTTTTGCTGCAATGATGGTTAATGAAGGAGAAGCAGATTGTGTCATAACAGGTTATTCAAGAAACTACGCTAGTATTGTAAAGCCAATGTTTGAATTAATAGGAAAAACCGAAGGTGTACAACGTATTGCTGCTTGTAACATTATGCTTACCAAAAAAGGACCAATGTTTTTAGCAGATACAACTATTAATATTAATCCAACAGCAGAACACCTTGCTCAAATTACACAAATGACAAGTAATTTGGTAAAACTTTTTGGTTTAAAACCAAATATCGCAATGTTATCGTTTTCAAATTTTGGTTCAACAGAATCTAAAGAAACAGAAAAAATAGACAAAGCTATTTCGTATATTCATAAAAATTATCCAAAAGTAATTGTAGATGGTCCTATTCAAGCAGATTTTGCATTTAACCAAGAAATGTTAAAAGAAAAATTTTCTTTTTCAAAATTAGTTGGTAAAAAACCTAATGTATTAATTTTTCCTAACTTAGACTCTGCAAATATTACCTACAAAATGATGAAAGAACTATATGCCTCAGAATCTATCGGACCAATTATGCTTGGCTTTAAAAAAGCAGTACATATTTTACAACTAGGTGCTAGTGTTGACGAAATGGTTAATATGGCTGTAATTGCAGCAATTGATGCACAAGAAAGAGAACGGAATAAGTATTAATCAGTAATACCAGTTTAATTTCAAAAAGATGTGTACTAAATTTTAGATACTTTTTTAAAATACTTATTATAAATTTGTTATCAAAAAACAGCGAGTTATGAATTATCAAAGAACACAAAAAATCAAATTTGCAAAAAAAATAGTAATAATTTTATTATTAATCAAATTTAGTGTATTTGCTCAATCTGACTTCATAACCACATGGAAAACCGATAACCCTGGAACATCAAATAGTACATCTATAATCATTCTAACAACAGGTACAGGTTATAATTACGATGTAGATTGGAATAATGACGGTACGTTTGATGAATTTGGTTTAACTGGAAACGTAACCCACGATTTTGGTACGGCAGGAACATACACCATAAGAATAAAAGGGGGTTTTCCAAGAGTTTATTTTCTTGGAGGTAGTGATAAAGAAAAAATTCTATCTGTTGAGCAATGGGGAAATCAGCAATGGACATCAATGGCATATGCATTTTATGGGTGTAGTAATTTAGTATTAAATGCCACAGATGTACCAGATTTATCTATGACAACAAATATGGAAAATATGTTTTTTGAATGTTCTTCACTCAATCAAAATATAAATAATTGGGATGTAAATACTATTACAAATATGAGGGAATTATTTAAAGGGTGTATCATTTTTAATCAACCATTAGATAATTGGAATGTAAGCTCTGTAACCAATATGAGAAGTTTATTTCAAGATTGTACAGCATTTAACCAACCTTTAAATAATTGGGACGTTGGTTTAGTTACTGATATGTTTAGAATGTTTAATAATGCTGAAAACTTTAATCAAGATTTAAATAATTGGAATACATCAAGTGTAACTACAATGCAATTGATGTTTGCTAATGCCTTTAGTTTTAATGGGAATATTATTAACTGGAATACAAGTAGTGTTACAGATATGAGTATAATGTTTTGGAAATGTAATGTTTTTAATCAAAATATCGAATCTTGGGATACAAGCAATGTTACCAAAATGAACCATATGTTTTATTCAGCAACAAGTTTTGATCAAAATTTAGGTAATTGGAACATTCAAAGTTTGACTGACGCAAGTTTTATGTTTAGCTTAGCTACCTTATCAACAGCAAATTATGATGCCTTATTACTAGGTTGGCAAGGACAACCACATAATAATAATATAACTTTTAGTGGAGGAAATAGCTTGTACTGTCAAGGTGAAACTGCAAGAAATATTTTAACAGGAACAGATGGATGGACTATCACAGATGGAGGTTTAGATCCTACTTGCAATACCGTTCCAAATTGTACACAATTAACAACACCAGCAGATGCATCAATCGATGTAGCAATCAATACTAATTTAACTTGGACAGCAGTTACAAATGCAACAGGCTATTATATCACTATTGGAACAACATCAGGAGGAAATGATATTTTAAATAATTTTGATAACGGAAATAGTACAAGCTATAATCCACCAAGTGATTTTACAGAAAATACAAGTTATTACGTTACAATTACTCCTTATAATACAATTGGTTCAACTAGCGGTTGTACGGAAACTAGTTTTACAACGGAAACAATTTCAACCGTTCCAAATTGTACACAATTAACAACACCAACAGATGCAGCAATCGATGTAGCAATCAATACTAATTTAACTTGGACAGCAGTTACAAATGCTACAGATTATTATATCACTATTGGAACAACATCAGGAGG
>CAMZLT010000238.1 GCA_947311745.1 uncultured Flavobacteriaceae bacterium
AGAATATGTAGTAATGGAAGATAAAGTAAAAATTGTTGACGAACAGACTGGTCGTATAATGGATGGCCGTCGTTTTTCAGACGGTTTACACCAAGCCCTAGAAGCTAAAGAAAATGTAAATATCGAGGATGCAACCCAAACTTTCGCAACCATTACATTACAAAATTATTTTAGAATGTACCGTAAATTATCTGGTATGACAGGTACAGCAATTACCGAAGCTGGTGAGTTATGGGAGATTTATAAATTAGATGTTGTAGAAATTCCTACAAACAGACCTCTAGCTCGTAAGGATAAAGAGGATTTAATTTACAAAACAACTAGAGAAAAATTTAACGCAGTAATTGACGATATTGTAAAGCTTGTAGAACAAAAAAGACCTGTTTTAGTTGGTACAACTTCGGTTGAAATTTCCGAATTGCTTTCGCGAATGCTAAACATGCGAAAAATAAAACACAATGTTTTAAATGCAAAATTACATAAAAAAGAAGCAGATATCGTTGCAGAAGCTGGTAATCCTGGCGTGGTAACTATTGCTACAAATATGGCTGGTCGTGGTACAGATATTAAATTATCCGATGCTGTAAAAGCTGCAGGTGGTTTGGCTATTATTGGTACAGAAAGACACGATTCGCGTCGTGTAGATAGACAGCTTCGTGGTCGTGCTGGTCGTCAAGGAGATCCTGGATCATCGCAATTTTATGTATCTTTAGAGGATAATTTAATGCGTTTATTTGGTAGCGAACGAATTGCAAAAATGATGGATAGAATGGGATTAAAAGAAGGCGAAGTAATTCAGCATTCTATGATTTCAAAATCTATTGAACGTGCACAGAAAAAAGTAGAGGAAAACAATTTTGGAATTCGTAAACGTTTGCTAGAATACGATGATGTAATGAATGCACAACGTGAAGTAATTTACAAACGTCGTCGTCATGCACTTTACGGAGAACGCTTACAAGTAGATATTGTAAATATGATTTACGATATTTGTGCTACAATTGTAGATGAAAATAAAGCAAAAGGAGATTTCAAAAATTTTGAATACGAATTAATCCTATTCTCCTCTATGGAATCGCCATTTAGCGAAAGTGAATTTAAAGATAAAAATCCACAAGAACTAAGCGATACTTTATTTGATACTGTTTACAAACATTACAAAGAAAAAATTGAACGAAATGCCGTCGCAGCATACCCTGTAATCAAAAATGTTTATGAAACAGAAGGCGATCGCTACGAAAGAATTGTTGTTCCGTTTACAGATGGACAAAAAACCATTCAAGTAGTTACAAATTTAAAAGAAGCGTACGAATCGGAAGGAAAAGTTCTTATTGATGATTTCGAAAAAAATGTAACTTTATCTATTATCGACGAATCTTGGAAAGAGCATTTACGTAGAATGGATGATTTAAAAACATCGGTTCAAAATGCCACTTACGAACAAAAAGATCCGTTATTAATTTATAAATTTGAATCGTACGAATTATTTAAAAAATTACTAGATAAAGTTAATAAAGAGGTACTATCATTCCTTTTAAAAGGAGAACTACCAAATCAAAACCCAAATCAAGTAAGCGAAGCACAAGAACCAAAACGTGAAAAAGTACAGCTTAGCAAAGCCGAATTTAATCATCCTAACCAACAAACACAGACCAATCAAGAGCAAGAAAGGCAAATAACAGAAACTATTGTTAGAACGGAAAAAAAGATTGGTAGAAACGAAAAAGTTACCATTAAAAATGTACTTTCTGGTCAGAGTAAAGAAGTAAAATACAAACAAGCAATACCGCTTTTAGAAAAAGGAGAATGGGTTTTAACGGATAAGTAATATTTTTATACTATTTTACCAAATATAAAAGTTACCATCATAAAAATGGTAACTTTTTTTATTTGTTCATTAGTTTGTTAATTAGTCCATTAACCCACAAAATTCATCACTATATTATTATTTTTAGTTAAAAAACAGTAAATCAAACCATTAAAATACGTATTATACAATTTAATAACACCCAAATTTGAGGGAGTTTGAAATTATCTTTATTCATCTGCTACATTTCAAAACCCTTGAAATACTAAGGTATTCCTACGGATTTTAAAATTTCACATCTAAACAAAGCTAATTCCATGAATTTTTGCGGCTAAGTAAAAAGATTAATTTCGTATATCTTCTCCCCAAAGTAATTTTTTTCGAAGGGTTTTTAAAAAACTTTGCTCTTCAAGTAGTATGGTTTTTATAGTAAAAGGAGCTTTACTAATAAAAATTTGCGTGTTTTTTGGTATGGTTGTTATTCGTGAATCTAACGAAATTAAAGCTTCTTTTTCCCTTCCTATTAATTGTATGTTGATTTTAGTTTCATCCGAAATAATTAAAGGCCGTACGTTAAGATTGTGCGGTGCAATAGGTGTAATTACAAAATTTTTAGCAGAAGGTGCAATTACTGGTCCGCCACAACTTAATGAATAT
Source organism: uncultured Flavobacteriaceae bacterium (assembly GCA_947311745.1). GTDB lineage: Bacteria > Bacteroidota > Bacteroidia > Flavobacteriales > Flavobacteriaceae > S010-17. Next base: position 2,465 of record CAMZLT010000238.1, read on the forward strand.
CCTGTCGAACCTGTTGGTGTTGAAAAAATCAAACCATCAGCCCAATATTTTGCTAAGAACTCTTTATCTAAAAAAGTTTCTAAAGTAATCATTGCTGTGGTATTTTTTCTAACGATAGTAACTTCATTAAGTGCAATATCAATATCTAAAAGTGCTTTTATTTGTGGTTTGGTTTTTACTTGTAAAAGTGTTCGCTCTACGGTTTTATATGCTCTATTTTTTATACCTAAAATTGCTTTTTTAATAGCTGTTTTTTCTACATTTGCTAAAAATCCTAATCTGCCAATATTAATTCCTAAAATAGGAATATCTAAATCTCTAACGTAGGTAATTGCTCGTAAAAACGTACCGTCACCACCTACCGAAAGTAACATAGTAAATGAATTATCTAAATCGGAATGTCTTGAAAAAGTTTCGTATTTTATTTTCGGTCTGTTTAAACTTTGTATTAAATCGTAAAAATTTTCCTCAATATAGACGGTTATATTATGCGTAGCTAACTCTTGTAAAAGTTCTTGTATAAAAGGAATAGATTCTTCTTTGTAATATTGACCGTAAATACCAACTTTCATATACTAAATATTTAAATATTTTTGTAAATATTCCGAACGTTCTTTTAGCTCGTTAAGGTAATTATCTTCATGTAGACCAAGTTCAATTGTATAATCGTACCTTCTAAAAGTTTGGATAATCGAATTTATATTTGTGGTACTCGTTTTAAGTGTAATTTCGATAAAATCGGAATACCTTTTCGATACAAAAGCACCAAAAAGTTCGGCGTCATTACTTTCAACAATTTGGGCAACTTGGCTAAATGAATATTCTTTTTTATTTTTAGAAACAATAATAATTGTACCTTCTTCTTTTAAAAAAGGTGTGTTATTAAAAAAATGTAAAATATCCGAAAGCTCTAAATAGCCTATATATTCTTTTTTTTTGTTTAAAACAGGAAGGATATTTGCTTCATTTTTAGCAAATTCTTTTAAAACCGTAAGCCAATTTGCGTCTTGCTCTACATAAAAGGATTCAAAGAGGTATCGCAAAGAATTAACAACATCTCCAGAAGCATCCATTCCTTGCATATCAGTTTCGGAAATTAAACCTAATAATTGTTTATCCTCTATAATAGGTATATGTGTAAAAATGAGATTTTTAAACTTGTTTTTTACGGTTAAAACAGAGTCGTTTAATTTTAAGGTTTCTATATCGTTTGCTATGTAATCTATCGTTGTCATAATTCTATGCAAAATAAGTAAAAATTCGTTACAATGATGTAATTTTGTACAAATTTGTTTCTATACCTAGTACAAATAGAATACCACAATGTTAATTAAAAATTAAAATGACAAAATTAAGCGTAAATATTAATAAAATTGCTACGATACGAAATGCTAGAGGTGGTAACACACCAAATTTGGTTGAAGCAGCAATTAAAATTCAAGAATTTGGAGCACAAGGCATTACCATTCATCCAAGACCAGACGAGCGACATATTCGATATCAAGATGCGTATGATTTAAAACCAATTGTACATACAGAATATAATGTTGAAGGAAATCCAAATAAAAAATTTATGGATTTAGTATTAGATATTAAACCAACGCAAGTTACTTTAGTGCCAGATGCTGTGGATGCTATAACTTCAAATGCTGGTTGGGATACGGTTAAAAATTACGATTTTTTAAATGAAATAATTTCTGAATTTAAACAAAAAGGCATTCGCACATCTATTTTTATGGAAAATAATAAAAAATGGATTGAAGCTGCTGCAAAATTAGGTGCAGATAGAATTGAATTATATACTGAGGAATTTGCAAGTCAATACGATTTAGGAAATAAAGATGCTATAAAGCCATATATCGAATCGGCAACTTTTGCATCAGAATTGGGTTTAGGTATTAATGCAGGGCATGATTTAAGTTTAGATAATATTGCCTTTTTTACAGAAAATATTCCGAATTTATTGGAAGTATCGATTGGCCATGCTTTAATTTCAGAAGCTCTATACCTTGGTTTACAGAATGTAGTAAATATGTATTTATATCGATTAAAAAAATAACACTATGCAAGAAATTATAACGTATATTATTTTAGGAATTGCCATTTTGTACTTACTACGAAAATTTGTATTCAAACCTAAAAACAACGAAAAATGCGATACGGATTGTGGTTGTTAGTTTGATTTTACTTCCTGCAATTTTGTTTTATTTGGATTATAGAAATTCTAATAATAAAAAATATATAGAAGCAATTTTTGTGTTTTATATTTTACTCTTTTTTATATTATTTCTATTGCGAAAAATAGCTATTTTCGTTTTGCCTTTACAAGTAGTTTTTATGATTTTATTAGTTTTTATCAAACGTAAATAGTACATGTTACTTTTCTAAAAGTATGGTTACAGGTCCGTCGTTAATTAATTGCACTTGCATATTTGCACCGAATGTACCAGTGCCGATTTTTTTACCGAAAACGCATTCAAATTCTCTAATAAATTGTTGGTATAGTTTGTCTGCTATTTCAGGCTTTGCAGCTTGGATATAACTAGGTCTTGTGCCTTTTTTTGTGTTTGCTAAAAGTGTAAATTGGCTTACAACTATCACATCGCCATTTATATCTTTTACCGAACGATTCATTTTACCATCAGTATCATTAAAAATCCGAAGGTTTACAATTTTATTGCAAATCCATTTTATTTGTTCGATGGAATCGTTGTTCTCCACACCAAGTAGTATTAACAATCCGTTATTAATTTTACTAATGATTTCGTTATTTACCTTAACCGATGCTTCACTAACACGTTGTAAAACTACTTTCATATTTTATAAATTATAATTTTCAGTGCGATAATGTGTCTCATCACCATCTAAAATTTGCACATAACTTTTATATCTAGAAGCAGTAATTTCACCTGTTTCAACAGCCTTTTTTATAGCACATTTTGGTTCATTAATATGAATACAATTATTAAATTTACAATCGTTATTTAAGGCTAAAAATTCAGGAAAATAATGACTCACTTCAGTTGATTTGAAATCTACCACACCAAAACCTTTAATTCCTGGTGTATCAATCAAATATCCACCAAAAGGAAGTTGGTACATTTCGGCAAAAGTTGTTGTATGTTGCCCTTGTTTGTGTTGTGTAGATATTTCTTTAGTTTTCAAATCTAAATTGGCATCTATTTTATTTGCTAAAGTTGACTTTCCTGCTCCAGAATGACCTGCAAACAAGCTTGTTTTATTTGTCATTTTAGATTTTACATTTTCTATATTAATTCCTTTTTCGGCAGAAACTTCTATACATTCATAGCCAATGTTTTGATAGATGTGTAATAATTTTTCTTTAATCGAATTTGCCTCTGTATTATAGGCATCAATTTTATTAAAAAGTAAAATAACAGGTATTTTATACGCTTCCGCAGAAGCTAAAAACCTATCTATAAAACCGGTGGTAGTCGGAGGATTATCAATGGTTATAAACAAAAAAACTTGATCGATATTTGCAGCGATAATATGTGTTTGTTTGGATAGATTAACCGATTTTCGGATAATATAATTTTTTCTAGGATGTATTTTGGTAATAATTCCGTTAGTAGTATTTGGTTCTATATCAAATTCTACTACATCACCAACCGAAACAGGATTCGTAGTTTTAATGCCTTTCAGCCTAAATTTTCCTTTAATTCGACAAGTAAAAATTTGATTATTAACCTGTACGTTATACCAACTTCCAGTAGATTTTGTAACAATTCCTTGCATAAATGCAAAAATAACGTATTTTTGTAATACCTTTCTTATTTAAAGGTAAAAAAACAACAATATCTAATAGTATTAACAGAAACTATATTATTATAAAAAATATATTATGAATAATAAATTATTAAATCTTGCACTTATATTTTTTACTTTGCAAGGCTTTTCGCAAATTGTTAATGAAGGTGTTTTAAAAATTAAAGATGGAACCACTGTATATTTTGGTCAAACCTATACCAATAAAGTTGGTGCAACTCATAACAATGAAGGAAACTTACACTTAAAAGCCGATTTAATTAATAATGGTACAATGGTGCTTTCCGCTAATGCAGATGCAGCAAATGGCACTACGTATTTTGATAGTAGTACTGCTACAATTCAAAATATATCAGGAACAAATGCTGTGGTTTTTGAAAACCTTGAAGTAAATATGACTAATGCCGTAGCAAAA
>CAMZLT010000239.1 GCA_947311745.1 uncultured Flavobacteriaceae bacterium
ATTTTTTAAATTTTGACTCTGGCTAATAATTGTTGTTAAAAGTATAATTAGGGTTATAAAAAATCGTTTCATCTTATTTAAGGTTTTATTATTTTTTAATATTGAATCAATAAGTATGCCATTTTTTAAGTTAGCATACCTCCATCTACATTAAGTGTTTGTCCTGTTATATATCCAGATAGCTCACTTGCTAAAAACATACAAGCGTTTGCGATATCTTCTGGACTTCCACCTCTTTTTAACGGAATGGATTTACGCCATCCATCGACAGTTACTTCATCTAATTTTGCAGTCATTTCAGTTTCGATAAATCCAGGAGCAATAGCATTGCAACGAATATTTCTCGAGCCTAATTCTAAAGCTACGGATCTTGTAAAACCAAGAATTCCTGCTTTTGATGCAGCATAATTTGCTTGTCCTGCGTTTCCTTTTACACCAACAACAGAGCTCATATTTATTATGGAGCCATTTCGTTGTTTCATCATTGGTCTGATTACAGCTTTGGTTAAGTTAAAAACGGATTTTAGATTTATAGCAATTACTTTATCAAAATCGGCTTCACTCATTCGCATTAGAAGGTTGTCTTTTGTAATCCCTGCATTGTTGATTAATACGTCAATGCTGCCAAATTCTTTGTGTACTTCTGTAACAAATTCTTGAGCAGCATCAAAGTCTGCTGCGTTAGATTGGTAGCCTTTTGCTTTTACGCCAAATGCTGTTAATTCTTTTTCTAATTGGTTTGCGGCATCTACTGATGAGCTATATGTAAATGCAATGTTTGCACCGTTTTTCGCAAAAATTTGTGCAATTCCTTTACCGATACCTCTTGTAGCACCTGTAATGATAACGTTTTTGTTTTGTAATAATTTCATAAAATATGGTTATTTTTATTTTTCAAAAGTACATTTTTTTGTTGAATTATGTTGTTTTGATGTGTATAAAAAAAGGTTGTTTAAAAAACAACCTTTTTTTATACATAATTATTTCACCACAAATTATATGTTAGGTACTATAAACCTCCTTTTAGCTCATTTTGCCATTTTTTTAGTTTTTCCCATTCTCCTTTTGCTGCTAAACCAGCTTGTTTTGCCCAAGTTTTTGGTTTGTGCATTCTATATCTTGGACCAGCATCTGCTAGAATTTTCTCTAGTGTTTCTGTAGCGGTTTCGGATAATTTTTGCCAAGTATAAATCTCTGCATCGTACAATAATCCTTGAATTTTTGGTCCAATTCCTTCTACTTTAGTTAAATTATCTTTTTGTATTTCTGTTTTAGAAGCAACTATTTGTTGCGTTTCTGTTTTTACGTTGCTACTTGTTATTGCTGCTTTTTCAATTGGTTGTACTTCGCTTTTTGTTTTTAAATTGTTTTGACACTCGTTTAATTCGGTTTCTAATTTTTTTATTTTATCCGAATCCGAATTATCATTACCTAATAAGTGTTTTAGTAACCAGCCAAGAATTAATCCTAAAAGGAAAGCTAGTAGTAATGGCCATAGCCAAATAAAATCGTCGCAATTGCAGTTATTTTGTGTGATAAGTAACATATTATTTTGTTTTTTTAAGGTTTGTATTATTTTATTTCAAGTTCTACACGTCTGTTTTTTTGTTGTCCTGCCTTTGTTGAATTATCGGCAATCGGTTTTTCCTCCCCAAAGGATATAACCGTTATGTTGTTTTTGTTTACACCTAAAAGAATTAATTCTCTTTTTATTGAATTAGCTCTGTTTAATGCTAATTTTTTATTGATTGCTGCATTTCCTCTACTATCGGAATGCCCAGAAAGAATTATTTTTTTAGAGGTGCCTTTTATGTTTTTAGCAACATCGTTAAGATATTTAGCGATGTTTGTGTTCTGTACTTTTTTTGTTGAGTTTGATGGAAAATAAATAATCGTTTTATCTTTAACTTGTACTATATTTTCATTTCTTATTAGCCAATTAAACTCTGTTCCTGAAAAGGGTTTTGTTTTTGCTCCTTCATAAAAAGTAATAAGTTTAGATTTGTATTCTATTTTATTCGAATCTATTTTAATGTTTAGTTTTGAGAAGGCAGATTTTGCTCTAGCAATTCCTATGCTTTCAGATTCGTCTTTAAAATATGGGGCGACAATTTGTAAAATTTTAGCATCTGATTTATTACTTAAAATTTTATTTTTTTCTGTATCCCATAGTTTATTGGTAATTGCTTCAGAATTATTCCAATTATAAATTAATGGTTCTGTTAGTGGTGTTTCCTTTATTGTTTTGGTTGTTTTTTTTAAAGGTTTTTTGATTACGGTTTCTTTATTGTTTTCACAACATTCTTGGTATGTGGTTTTGGTGTACCACAATAGAATGAGGAATAACAAAAAAGTAATAATTGCAAGAATTTTTTTCATTTTACAATAGATGTTTAGTTAATTTGTTATTTATGAGGTAAATATACAAAAAAAAAAGTATATAAAAAAAAACCTTGAAAAATTGTATTTTCAAGGTTTTTTTAGTACGTATAAAAAGTAATAAAATTACTATAATTTTATAGTTATTGTAGCGTTTATTTTGGAGTTTGTTGTGTTTAAGTTAGTGTCTTCTTTTTGTAAAAAGCTATATGTATCTGCGTTAGTAGTTTTGTCATAGGATAGGTCTAAGTTTGTTTTTTCTGAAAATTTAATTCCGAAACCAAACGAATATCCTTCTGTTTTTGTGTTTATATTTTTGTATGGATTATCTTCGGTATGAAATCCTGTGCGGAATCGTAAGTTTTTAAATCGATATTCTGCACCAAACCTAAATTCATTGGTGTCTTGTACATCCTCTTTAATTGTGGTGTTTTCTATATTGAATTCTGTTGTTGGTTTTACTTTTATTGAGCCATAACTTTTTCGATTGTAGTCTAAACTTATTAAACCTTGTTTTCCCAAAATATATGCAAAGCTACCTGTAATCCTACTAGCAGTTTTTATTTTGTAATCAAAAGTTCCTAAATTAGGTGTTTCTGAGTAGATGTTGTTTGTGTTACTTAATGAAATACTAGTAGTTTCTTGAAACTCTTCGGTTAGATTATACCAAGTTGGCGATTCGTATGCTAAACCTAATCTTACGTGTGCTTCTGGTTTGTAAATTAGTCCGAAATTAAAACCATATCCTTCACCAATAATCGCTAATGCTTGGTTTAAAGTTGCGTCTAATGTATTTCCGCTAGTATCATCGTTATATTCTTTAAAACGGATAGATTGAGAATAATCTATGGTGTGCGTAACAAATGAGAAACCATACGAAATGGTTTTGTCGTATCTGCCTGCAATAGAAAAGGTCCCTTTGGTATTTGTTCCGCTAGTAGTGTTTATAAAATATTGACTGTTAACGTGATTGTAGAATATGTCGTTAGTATTATCGTTATCAAAATTTAGAAAAGGGTCTACGTTGTATTCTGAAATATCACTATTTCCTTTAGCAATATAAGAATTTTCAAAATTATTTACGACAGTATAATTAACTCCTAAAGCAAATTTATTCCAATACTCTCCTTCGTTTTCGAAAATGAGGACAAGTCCTGCGTGTGAAAAATCTAACTTATCGTTGCTAGCAGTAGTTTTTGTGTTAAAATAAGATACATCAGTTGTATTGCTTTGGTTTGCAAGTGTAAATGTGCCTTCTGAATCTTTAAAGGTTACTAGGCCAGCAGGATTGATATCTGTAGCAGATAAATTTCCTCCTAAAGCTCCAAAAGCACCACTCATTCCTGTAAAACGTGCAGTTCCGTTAATATTTTCAGTAGAAAATAGTACTGCTTCTTTATCGTAGCCAATGGTTTGTGCTTTTAGGTTTGTTAAGACACTTAAAAGGCTTATTGTAAAAAGTAATTTTTTCATTTTTATACGTGTTTAGATAATATAGTGCTGGAATTCACTAGTTGTTACAAATTATATGTTATAGTATTACCGTCTTCGTTTAGATGAATTGCTTCTTGAACTAGAGCTAGATGTTCTGTTACTTGAAGAACTTCTGTATGAACGGGATGGTGATGAATAACGATGGCTTCTTGTTCTTGTAGGTGTAGTTCTAGTAGGAGTAGTACTTCTTGTTCTAGTACTGCGTCTAGGTGAAGTAGTTCTTGCTCTTGATGTATTGTTACGAATACTTCTATATCTAGTAGAGGTTGAACGATTTCGTATATTTCTAGTTGTTGTATTTGTGTTTCGGATGCTTCTTGCTCTAGATCGGTTTACACTACTTCGGTTTGTATATCTATTAGTATTATTAGCATATCTTCTACCGTAAGTATGGTTTCTATATCGATATGTATTGTAGTAATAATTCCCATAGTATGGATAATAATACGACGAGTAGTAATACGAAGGATAGTAGTATGGGTTATAAAAATTGTTATAGCCATAATAATAAGGTGAACAATATTCGCCAAATCCTAAGGAAAAAGAATTGAAACCAAAATATAAACTAGAATAATAAGGTCTGTAAGGTCTATACCAGTTATAATAATACGGACTATAAAAACCATAATTATGAATGTTAACTTCTACATCGTCTGTATCTTCCCAGGCAGTATTTTCATATGAAAAATCTGTAGCATCTTTTTCTAAAAGTTCTTCATCTAGATCGGAAGTGTATGAATCAGCATCGGTAAATATTTCATTTTCGTCGATGTTTAACTGTGCCGCTTTCTTTTTAAAGTAATGTTCGTATTTGCTACTTTTGGTTGCTGTAGGTGTTTCTTTTTTTGCTACTGTTTCTGTAGTAGTTTGTTCTTTTTTTGTTGTAGAAATATCATAAATCCCATCATTATCGGTAGTTGTATTTTGGTACGAACTACACGAAGCTAAGCTAAATGTAAAACCTACAATAATTAAAAGGCTTTTAAATTTGGAACGAAGTTGTATTAAGTTTTTCATTATCTTGAGATTTTATTGTTTAAAGTTACAAAAATAAATTAGTTTTGCAACATAAAATTAATTAAAAAAATAAGCACAATATTTGTGCCAAACAATAAAATGAGTAAGAAGTTAACAAAAAGGAGCGAGGATTATTCAAAATGGTATAATGAATTGGTTGTTAAAGCAGATTTAGCAGAAAATTCAGGGGTAAGAGGTATGATGGTAATCAAACCTTACGGATATGCAATTTGGGAAAAAGTACAAGCAGAATTAGATAAAAAATTTAAAGAAACGGGTCATCAAAACGCGTATTTTCCGTTGTTAATTCCTAAATCATATTTTAGTAAAGAAGCAAATCATGTAGAAGGTTTTGCAAAAGAATGTGCCGTAGTTACACATTATCGCTTAAAAAGTGCAGAGGATGGTAGTATTGTTGTAGATGAAAATGCAAAGTTAGAGGAGGAGTTGATTATTAGACCAACTTCCGAAACGATAATTTGGGATTCGTACCGAAAATGGATTCAATCTTACCGAGATTTACCTTTATTAATTAACCAATGGGCAAATGTCATGCGTTGGGAAATGCGTACTAGATTATTTTTGCGTACCGCAGAATTTTTATGGCAAGAAGGGCATACTGCCCATGCAACTAAATCCGAAGCATTAGCAGAGGCACAGCAAATGCATGAAGTTTACGCAGATTTTTTGCAAAATTTTATGGCAATTCCTGTTATTAAAGGTGAAAAAACAGAAAACGAACGTTTTGGAGGTGCTTTAAATACGTATACTGTTGAAGCGTTAATGCAAGACGGAAAAGCTTTGCAAGCGGGTACTTCTCACTTTCTTGGTCAGAATTTTGCAAAAGCATTTGATGTTAAATTTACTACAAATGAAGGGAAACAAGATTATGTTTGGGCAACTTCTTGGGGAGTAACAACACGATTAATTGGTGCTTTGGTAATGACGCATTCCGATGATTTAGGCTTGGTATTACCGCCAAATTTAGCTCCAATTCA
>CAMZLT010000240.1 GCA_947311745.1 uncultured Flavobacteriaceae bacterium
CAAACAATAGATGGTGTACAAGTATGTTATCGCATTAACCCTTTATTATTAAAGTCCAAAACCAATTTAATTTACTAAACAAATGGCAACAACTAAAAAAACAAAAATAGTGGCAACATTAGGTCCTGCTTGTGATTCTGCTAAAATGATAGAAAAAATGAGTATTGCAGGAGTTAATGTTTTTAGAATAAATTTTTCACATGCAAATTACGACAATGTAAAACGTATGGTTAAAGACATACGCGAAATGAACGAACGATTAGGACATAATGTAGCAATTCTTGCAGATTTACAAGGTCCAAAACTTCGTGTTGGTGATATGGGTGAAGGCGTTTTATTAAAAAACGGAGCAACATTTACTTTTACTACACAAGAATGTAAAGGTACTGTTGAAAAGGCATACATGACCTATCAACAATTTCCACAAGATGTAAAAGTAGGAGAATTTATTTTAGTAGATGACGGAAAATTAAAATTTGAAGTTATCGAAACCAACGGTATTGATAACGTAACTACAAAAGTATTGGTTGGAGGAATTTTAAACTCTAAAAAAGGGGTTAATTTACCTAACACAAAAATTTCACAACCTGCATTAACAAAAAAAGATATTGCAGATGCCATTTTTGCCATTGAGATAGAAGTAGATTGGATTGCATTATCTTTTGTTAGAAAACCAAAAGATTTAAAGCAACTAAAAAAATTAATTGAAGTACATTCTCCTGTAAAAATACCGATTATTGCAAAAATTGAAAAACCAGAAGCTATAAATAACATTGATAAAATTGTAAAAAATTGCGATGGTTTAATGGTTGCTCGTGGTGATTTAGGTGTAGAATTACCTATGGAAGAAGTGCCATTAATTCAAAAAATGCTAGTTGATAGAGCAAAATCGGCTAGAATACCAGTAATTATTGCTACACAGATGATGGAAACCATGATAGAAAACACCGTTCCCACACGAGCAGAAGTAAACGATGTCGCAAATTCAATTATGGATGGAGCAGATGCAGTAATGTTATCTGGAGAAACATCGGTTGGAAAATATCCAGTAGGTGTTATCCAACAAATGCGTAGAATTATTGAAAAAGTAGAAAATTCCTCTAGAATTTCTGTGCCAAAAAATGCACCACATATTAAAACGGATAGATATATTACTAAATCGGTTTGTTATCATGCAGCTTTAATGGCAGATGATGTTTCGGCAAAGGCAATTCAAACTTTAACAAATAGTGGTTATACCGCATTTCAGATTTCGGCTTGGCGACCAAATGCAAACATACTTGCCTATACCTCTAACAAACGGATTTTATCTCGTTTAAATTTACTTTGGGGGGTTAAAGCATTCTATTACGACAAAATGGAATCTACTGATATAACCGTAGAGCATCTTATTAAAAGTGCCGTAGAAACTGGATATGCTAAAAAAAATGATTTAGTAATTACACTATCCTCTATGCCTGTAACCGAAAAAGGAATGGTAAATACCTTACGTTTAACTCAAATTGAATAGTGGTTTCTAAAACCAACTATTCAAATTTTGAATAAAATGATGTGCTGTTAAATCAAATTTTACAGGAACTACCGAAATAAAATCTTGTTCTAAAGCATAGATATCGGTATCTTCGCCTTTATCTAAATTATCAAAAACACCTGTTAACCAATAGTATTCTTTGCCTTGTGGATTGGTTCTTTTTTCAAATTCCTCTTTCCAAACTGCACGAGCCTGTCTGCAAACTTTAACACCTTTTATATTTTCTGTTTTCGGAAAATTTACATTTAAAATAACACCATCAGGTAAACCTTCGCTTAAAACTTTGGTGGTAATTTGCTTGATAAACGGTTTTAAATTTTCAAAATTTGCTTTCCAAGAATAATCTAAAAGAGAAAAACCAATCGCAGGAATACCTTCAATTCCTGCTTCAATAGCAGCACTCATCGTACCAGAATACACTACGTTTATCGACGCATTTGAACCGTGATTAATACCAGAAACACATAAATCTGGTTTACGGTTTAAAATTTCGTGCTTTGCTATTTTAACACAATCTGCTGGTGTGCCAGAGCAACTGTACTCTATTTGTTCGCCTTGATCAATAGTAATTGGTTTGCATTCTAAAATTGCATCCAAAGTAATTGCGTGTCCTTTTCCGCTTTGCGGACTATCAGGTGCTACAACAACTACATCGCCAATTTCATTCATTACTTGTATTAAAGCTCGGATTCCTGGTGCAGTAATACCATCGTCATTGCTAACTAATATTAAAGGTCTTTTTTGTGTATTCATATTCTAGTTTTTTGTTTGCAATTTAGATGCTATTCGTTAATTTTATCTAAAAAAGATTGCATTAATTGTTTAAATTTTTTTTCAATATATGGAAACGATTCCTCTTTTTTAGAAAGATAAATAAACATAATAATATACTTATCTTCTAAGTTTTCGTATAAAAAATGTTTGTTTAAACGATATGCTTCACGCATTAAACGCTTAATACGATTTCGATCTACAGCACGTTTAAAATTTCGTTTAGAAACCGAAACACTTGCTTGTATAGGAAAATCACCTAAGTGTTCTTTCTTTAAATAAATCATACGAATAGGAAAAACAGTACGTGCTTTTCCGTTTTCGAAAAGTTCTTTAAGTAACTTTCTTTTTTTTAATTTTTCTTGTTTGGTATAAGTAAATCGCATTACTGCAAAGGTATTTTAAAAAATTGATTTTGATTTTAGAAATCTGAATTAAAAAAAGTAAATTTGTACTTTTATTAAAAACTTTAAAAAATGGCACAAGATTTATTTCAAACACCTGATTATTATAATCTAGATGAATTACTTACCGAAGAACACATTTTAATTCGCGAAGCAGCTCAAGAATGGGTAAAACGCGATATATCACCAATTATAGAAGAGGCTTGTCAGAAAGCAGAATTTCCTCAAGAAATGGTTAAAGGTTTAGCTAGTATCGGAGCTTTTGGACCTTATATTCCTGAAGAATATGGAGGTGCTGGTTTGGATCAAATTAGTTATGGTTTGATTATGCAAGAGTTAGAAAGAGGCGATTCTGGTGTTCGTTCTACGGCATCGGTACAATCATCTTTAGTAATGTATCCTATTTATAAATTTGGTAATGAAGCACAACGTAAAAAATACTTACCAAAATTAGCTTCAGGAGAATTTTTAGGTTGCTTTGGATTAACCGAACCAGATCATGGTTCAAATCCAGGAGGAATGGTTACCAATATTAAAGATATGGGTGATTATTATTTGCTTAATGGTGCAAAAATGTGGATTTCAAATGCTCCTTATGCAGATGTAGCTGTGGTTTGGGCAAAGGATGAAACAGGACGAATTAAAGGTGTTATTGTAGAAAGAGGTATGGAAGGCTTTTCTACACCTGAAACACATAATAAATGGTCCTTACGTGCAAGTGCAACTGGTGAATTAATTTTTGACAATGTAAAAGTGCCAAAAGAAAACTTATTACCTAATAAAGATGGTTTAGGTGCACCGCTAAAATGCTTAGATTCTGCTAGATATGGTATTGCTTGGGGAGCAATCGGAGCTGCAATGGATTGCTACGATACTGCTTTACGATATGCAAAAGAACGTATTCAATTTGGTAAGCCAATTGCAGGATACCAATTACAACAGAAAAAACTTGCCGAAATGATTACCGAAATAACTAAAGCACAATTACTAACTTGGCGTTTGGGTACATTACGAAATGAAGATAAAGCTACTTCTGCTCAGATTTCTATGGCAAAACGTAATAATGTTGATATGGCTTTAAAAATAGCAAGAGAAGCAAGACAGGTTTTAGGTGCAATGGGAATTACTGGTGAATATTCTATTATGCGTCATATGATGAATTTAGAAAGTGTAGTAACTTACGAAGGTACACACGATATTCATTTA
>CAMZLT010000241.1 GCA_947311745.1 uncultured Flavobacteriaceae bacterium
CAAAAGTATTTTATAATCCTCATTTTTATTTTAGTTAAAAATATTCTCAATAATTATAACTATTTTTGTATTTATGAGTCAATATAATATTCCAATAGAAGAATCAAATCAAGTATCTCCTTTGATAAAAGCTTACTTAAGCAATCAAGATGAAATCTTACCTTTTTTTGAATATAAAAACACAATAGAAGGGTTTCAAAAAAAAATAGAAGCAACTAAATTTTCAAAAAAAAGAGACAGTTATTGGTTCAGCAAATTACGCAACAGTACAATAACAATGGTATAGATTTACCTCCCAATGTAGCATTGCTAAATAATGACAATTCCTATGTTGTTACAACAGGGCATCAACTCTGTTTGTTTGGAGGCCCTCAATATTTTATTCATAAAATAGTTTCGGTAATTAAACTTTGCCAGACCTTAAAAAAAGAATTTCCAACTTTAGAATTTATTCCTTTGTTTTGGTTAGCGAGTGAAGACCATGATTTTGAAGAAATAAGCGAAGCTCATATCTATCGTTCAACATTAAAAATAAATACAGAATTAAAAGGAGCTGTCGGAAGAATGCCAGCTTCTATTTTTGACAAAGCTTACTCTGAATTAAGCGAACTGGTCGGAGAAAAATCTACATTATTGGAATCCTTATTTGGAAAGGCTGTAACTAAAGGAACATTAGCACAAGCAACAACAAAATGGGTGCACAACTTATTTAAAGAATATAATTTAGTCATTTTAGATGGAGATGATAAAACACTAAAAAAAAGTTTTGCATCTGTTATGAAAAACGAATTGTTTGACGGAAAAAGTTTTCAGTCCATCAATGAAACATCTAAAAAACTAATAGAAAAAGGCTACAAAGCTCAAGTTACACCTCGGGAAATAAATTTATTTTACATTAAAGAAAATTTGAGGGAGCGAATAGTAGAAAACAATCATAAATTTGAAGTTCTAAATACTTCCATTTCATTTACAAAAGAAGAAATACTTAAAGAATTAGAGTCGCATCCAGAAAGGTTTAGCCCCAATTCCATTTTTAGACCAGTTTATCAAGAATTTATTTTACCAAATTTAGCTTACATCGGAGGTCCTGGAGAATTAGCTTATTGGTTACAATTAAAATCTAATTTTAAACGTCTAGAAGTTCCTTTTCCTATTTTAACATTAAGAGATTTAGTGATTGTTACCGATGCCAAAACAATTGAAATTATTGATGAATTAAAGCTACAATTGAAAGACTTGTTTGAGAATGAAGATGATATTGTAAAAAAATATTTAAAAAATAACGCAACAACTCACGTCGAATTTGAAAACGAATACAAAGCATTAGTCGAACTGAAAGAAAAGGTAATTGAAAAAATAGAACCAATAAACAAATCTTTAGTAGGAATGGTAGAAAGCGAATTTGTTAAAATGAAAAAAGGAATAGAACATATTAATCAAAAAACACAGAGAAGCATTAAACAAAAAGAAGAAATAAAGATTAATAAAATTAAGAATTTAAGAGCTAAAATAGCTCCAAACGGAAAGTTAGCAGAACGGAAATATAATTTCATTCCAAATTATTTAAAAAGTCCAACGAATTATCTTTCAAACTTAATAAGTGTTAGCAATACGTTTGTCAATGAAATTAAGGTGCTATTACAATAATCATTTATATACCAGATTGATTTTGAAATACGCTGAACAAAACTATTTATTAAGTGCATTTCAATGTTAATTTGAATACCTTATTTAAATAGATGTTTACAATTATGCATCTATTTCTTCACTTCCATCTTGTTTTATTACCTTGTTTGTAGAAAAAGGTTGTGTTTTGTTCATTAGTAGTTTTACTTCCTTATTTTTATTACAAAATAAGAAATTGTAAAATAAAACCTTATCTTAGCCTACAAATGGGCTGTTTAAAAATCACATATTACAACGACGAGTTAAGTAATTATTTGTCGAATGCTTTAACCCGAAAAATTGATAGGTTTTCGTTATGAAAAGTCAAAATGCCAATAGAATTGGGAAGCTCAGGAATTTTTTAGAGAAATAATTGTAGCCCAATTTTGAGCATTTTCAATTATAGTAGGTAGTTTGGCTTTGTAATAGAAAATGTATGAATTTTTCGGGTTAAGCTAATTTTTTATTGGCTAATTCTTTACCTAATTCTACACCAAATTGATCAAAAGAATTAATATTCCATAACACACCTTGTACAAAGGTTTTGTGTTCGTAAAATGCTATTAATTTTCCTAAACTAAATGGTGTTAATTTATCTAGAGTAATGTAGGTAGATGGTTTGTTTCCTGTAAAGATTTTGTATGGTAATAAGGATTCTATTTTATCTTTATTTCCGTTTAGTTTTAATTCTAAATGTACCTTTTCTTTTGATTTTCCAAAGGCTAATGCTTCGCCTTGTGCGTAAAAATTTGCTAGTAATTTTTTATGGTGTTCTAGATTGTTGTGTAAGGGTTTTTTAAAGCCTATAAATTGTGTTGGTATTAGCTTTGTTCCTTGATGGATTAGTTGCATAAAAGCATGTTGCATATTAGTACCTACGTTTCCCCAAATAATAGTTCCTGTTTGGTAATTTACAGGTTGCTTGTTTAGGTCTGTGGATTTCCCATTGCTTTCCATTAGTAATTGTTGGATAAACGGCACAAATTGTTCTAAATATTGTGTGTATGGTAATATTGCTTCGGTTTGTGTTTGGTAAAAATTAGTGTACCAAATACTTACTAAAGCGTCTAAAACGGGTAAATTTTTAGAAAAAGGTGTGTTTTTAAAATGGTTGTCCATTTGATTTGCTCCTAGTAATAATTCTTTAAAATTATCAAAGCCAATACTTATGGAAATGGATAAACCAACAGCAGACCATAAAGAAAATCGTCCGCCAACCCAATCCCACATTGTAAAAATATTTTCTTTTGCAATACCAAAACCTTGTGCTTTTTCTATGTTTGTAGATACTGCAACAAAGTTGTGTTTTATATCGTTTTTGGTTGCTTTTTTAAGAAACCATTGTTGTATTGTTTTAGCGTTTGTAATAGTTTCTTGTGTGGTAAACGTTTTAGAAACAAGTATAAATAAAGTGGTTTCTGGGTTTAATTCTTTTAAAATTTCTGCACTATGATCGCCATCAATATTCGAAATAAAATGTGTTTTTAAGTGGTTTTTATAAAATTTTAATGCGTTTACGACCATTTTAGGTCCTAAATCGGAGCCTCCGATACCAACGTTAACGATATCGGTAAATGCTTTACCTGTGTACCCTGTTGTTTTTCCTGAAATTATGTTTTCAGAAAAGGTTTTTATTTTGTGTAACGTTTTGGTAATTTCAGGTTTTATGTTTTTGGTATCTACTAAAATTTCCGTGTCTGAAAAATCACGTAAAGCAGTGTGTAAAACAGCTCTGTTTTCGGTAACATTTATTTTTTTAGCTGTAAATAATGCGTCTATTTTTTCTTTTAGGCACATTTCATCCGCTAAATTTAGCAATAGCTGTATGGTTTTTTGGGTAATTAAATTTTTGCTTAAATCTAATTCAAAATTCGGAAGGGAATAGGTAAAATCTTGTTTTCTATTTTTATTATTTATAAACATCTTTTTTATTTTTAGATGTTTATTTTCTTTAAAATGTTTTTGTAATTCTTGCCACGCTTTTGTGGTTGTAGGGTTTATCGTTTTCATTTTTACAATTTACTAATTGCTTGTAATTTAATAGAATCGTTTTCTATTTTATTATCTTTAAACGGAATTTGTTCTAATTGTTGTTTTAAGGGTTCGATAAATTTAAAATATTTGGGTTTTATTTCTTTTTTCATTGGATCTGCAGAAGGTAATTTTTGCTTAAACGGATCTACTTGTACGCCATTTTTCCAAAAGCGATAACAAACATGAGGGCCAGAAGTGTGTCCTGTCATACCTATCCAACCAATAACATCGCCTTGTTTTACAAAATCGCCTACACGAACTTTTCGTTTTTTCATATGCAGGTATTGTGTGGAATACGTACTATTATGTTTTATTTTTACAAAGTTTCCGTTTCCTCCTGTATAGCTAGATTTAATTACGGTTCCGTTTGCGGTTGCAATTATTGGTGTTCCGATTGGCGAAGGAAAATCCGTTCCTTTATGAGGTCTGCGTCGGTTACCATACAATTTTATACGTCGGTTTAGGTTGTATCTTGATGAAATTCGGTTACTAAATTTTAGTGGTGCTTTTAAGAATGCTCGTCGTAAATTAGTTGCTTGTTCGTCGTAATATTCTGGTATTTTATGTATGCTATCTGCAATAAATCGGAAAGCATAAAACGGTTTACGGTTGTGTTCAAAATAGGCAGCTTTTATTTTGCCTATTCCTACAGAAATGGTGTCGTTTATAAATTTTTCTTCGTAAATTACTTTAAATTTATCGCCTTTTTGTAAGTGGAAAAAATCAATTGTCCAAGCATAAATATCGGATAAGCCGTAGGTTACATTGTAGTTTATATTTTCTTTTTGAATGGCATTTGATAAATTAGATTCAATTATACCAGAGCCTGCTTTTAAGATGGTTTTTATTTCTTTTCGGTTTATTTTTGAAAAAATAGAATCTCTAAAATCAAAAACAACATCCTCAATTCTATTTGGATGATATACAAATATTTGTGCTTTTTCTAAGGAGTCTTTTGAGGTGAAAATAGTATATGTTTTACCAACTCGTAATTGTCTTGCAATATCAAAAACATCTTTACTATTAGTAACAATTTTATTAATGGTTGGGTTTAAAACATGATTTTTATCTAAAATAGAACCAAAGGTTTCGTTCTTTTTTACAGTATCCTCAATAATGGTATATTTTGATATATCGTATCCGTATTTTAATACAGGTTTTGGCTTTTTTATTGGTTTAGTAATTGGTTTTACTTCCTTTTTACAAGAAAGAATAGCAATAAAAAATAAAAGATATGCGTACTTTTTCACGTTTTGTATTTTGAAATTTAAAAATTCCTCCAAAAGTACTATATTTTGTTTGGTTTTTTTAAAAAAATTTAGTGGAGTTCTTAAATTATTCACAATTTTTTCTAGAAAACCAAATTAGGATAAATTTCACATCTAAAAAAAGCTGTTTTATAATTTTTTGCGGTTAATTTGGTATTACAACTCACAAAGTTACTAATTCCAAATCCAAAAAGAAGTATTTCTGAAAATCCAAAAAGTAATGACTATTATAAATACTATCCAAACAGCTTTCGTTCCGTATAATATTTTATGCCACTTTTGTTGCTTTGGTGTTTTCATTTTTTTTAAATCAAAAAATGCACCTAAAACTAAATATGGAATAAATAAAACAAGCATTAGATTGTAATACATTGCTTGTTTTATATCTAAATTTAGCAAGGCATGTACTGCTCGTTGCGAACCACAACCAGCACATTTATATCCTGTAGTTTGTAAAACAGGACATTTAGGAAAATAATTACTATTACTAGGGTTGTAATTTTTATAGATAAAAACAGCAAGCACTAAAATAATAGTAAGTATAGTCCATTTTATTATCGCAAAGCGATTAGTATTGTTCTGATGCTGCTGCTGCAATGGCTCCACCTCCGATAATTACAATAAAAATAATGTAAAGCACAACAACTGCTAAACCTGCAAAAAAGCCATATTTTACCCATTTTTTAGCTTCTTCAGATGCTTTTTGTGATCCAGCAACGTCACCTGATTCGTATTTTGATGTTACATTAGAGGCATTAATAATTCCTACAATCCCTAAAGGTAAACAACAAAAAAAAGTTACTAAAATAGACTCAACAAGCCATGTTTTTGGCATTGTTTCTTTAAATCCATTTTCTGTTGTTTGTGTAAAATCCACTTGATTTTCCATAATTTAATAAAGTTTTGGTTATTATTTTATACTGTTTTTTGTACAACTTCAAAAACTTGTTGGTCTTCGCATTTTAAAGTTTTATGAGGATATTTTAAAATTAATGCATAATCGTGTGTTGCCATTAAAACACTTTTACCGCTTTGGTGTATTTCATGCAGCACATCCATTATTTCCATAGAAGTCCTAGGGTCTAAATTGCCAGTTGGTTCATCGGCAATAATTAATTCAGGATCGTTTAATAATGCTCTTGCAATGGCAATCCGTTGTTGTTCTCCTCCAGAAATTTGATAAGGCATTTTTTGCATGGTATGTTGCATATTAACTTTACCTAAAACCTCTTCTATTTTAGCTTTCATATTAGTACGATCGGTCCAACCAGTTGCACGTAATACAAAGCGTAAGTTTTCAAAAATGTTTCTATCAGTTAATAATTTAAAATCTTGAAAAACAATACCTATTTTCCTTCGTAAAAACGGAATTTCTTTATCTTTTAATTTAGTTAAATCGTATCCAACAATATTTCCAGAACCTTTTACAAGTGGTAAATCACCATAAAGAGTTTTTATTAAACTACTTTTACCAGAACCTGTTTTACCTATTAGATAAACAAATTCGCCTTTAGCTAAAGTAACGGAAACATTATTTAATATTTGCCTTTCTCGTTGGTAAATATTTGCCGATTGTAGTTCTAAAATATTTGAATGCATTTTTATTTTCTAAAGTAACAAAAGTAAGAATTTTTTATACTTTTCTTATCGGAATAATTTATTATTTCAAAAATAAAAACTATGATTACAAGAAAATACATTTATACCGTAAAATTCAACACTATATTTATGGTAATAATTCATATAAAATAATAACTTTGCAACTTCAAAAAACAAAAAAATGTACAGAAGTCACAATAACGGAGAGTTAAGAATAAGCAATGCAAACCAAGAAGTTACCCTTTCAGGTTGGGTACAAAAAATAAGAGATAAAGGCTTTATGATTTGGGTAGATATTCGTGATCGTTACGGTATTACGCAACTTATTTTTGATGAAGAACGTACCGATAAAGTTGTTTTTGAACAAGCAAAAAGCCTTGGACGTGAATTTGTAATTCAAATTACAGGAACTGTTATTGAACGTCAGCC
>CAMZLT010000242.1 GCA_947311745.1 uncultured Flavobacteriaceae bacterium
GTATTGGATTGGACAGATCTATTCCTAAACGTAAACCATAAGATTTCTTTTTAAGTAAAGTGTCTTTTTTTACTTCTGTTTGTGCAATACCAAGTACGGAAAATGCAAAAATACTAATGATAAATAAGGATATGTGTCTTTTTTTCATTTTCAATATTTTGATAGATAATTTCTACTTCTTGCATCCAATTTGTGGTATTGCTTTGATTTTCGGTATTTAAAAAGATAGTTTTATATCCGCAAGAACGCGATACAAATCTAAGTTCTCGTTGATATACTAGATTCCAATCATCGGATATTTCGGTGCTTTCTCCTGCATTTTTCGTTACTCTAATTTTTGTAATATCTTGATCTATTCTAAGTGGAATTAAAATAGAATCTACTGATTTTACTTCTCCGAAAGGAATAAAAACACCAAGCGAATCTATTTCGATTTTTAGTTTATTTACTGATTTTACATTTTGATGATTTAAAGCATCTTGGAATTTTACAATTACTTTTGGCGTAGTTGGATCAATACAGATATCATCTCGTTCACAACTAAAAAAAGTTATAAAAAGAAGCATCCATAAAATTATACTTTTTATTTTCATCTTATCTTTTTTCTAGTAAAACTACATTTTCAACGTGATGTGTTTGCGGAAACATATCTACCGCCTGTGTCTTAATAATTTTATACTTTGCATCTAAAATTTCTAAATCTCTAGCTTGTGTTGCTGAATTACAACTAACGTAAACAATACGTTGTGGTGCAATATTTAAAATTTGCTCTACAACTTTTTTATGCATTCCTTCTCGTGGAGGATCGGTAATAATTACATCAGGACGCCCGTTTTTATCGATAAATTCTTTTGTAAATACTTTTGCCATATCACCAACAAAGAATTCCGTATTATCAATATTATTATTTTTTGCATTTTGTTTTGCATCGGCAATTGCTTCTGGTACAGACTCTACTCCTACTACTTTTTTTGCTTTTTTCGCTACAAATTGAGCGATAGTTCCTGTACCTGTATATAAATCATACACCAATTCGTCACCTGTTAAAGCGGCGAAATCTCTAGTAATTTTATACAATTCGTATGCTTGTTTAGAATTAGTTTGATAAAATGATTTTGCATTTATTTTAAATTTCAAACCTTCCATTTGTTCAAAAATATGATCGTTTCCTTTAAATAAAATAATATCTTGATCATAAATGGAATCGTTTCCTTTACTGTTTATAATGTATTGTAAAGAGGTTATTTCTGGAAATTTTGCAGCTATTGCTTGGAGTAATTTTTCTCGTTTTTCAACATCCTCTACAAAAAATTGTAATACAACCATTATTTCACCTGTCGATGCAATACGAATCATCATAGTTCGCACCATACCACTTTGCTCTCGTGGGTTATAAAAACTTATTTCATTTTCAATACAAAAATCTTTTACGAAATTTCGGATTGCATTCGATGGTTCTTCTTGTAAATGACATTGATCAATGTCTAATATTTTATCCCACATTCCTGCAATATGAAATCCACAAGCGTTGGTATCGTTAATTATTTCATCAGATTTTATTTCGTCGTAAGTAAGCCAACGCTTACTGGAAAAAGAGAATTCCATTTTATTACGATAGTAATATTGCTCTTTACACGCTAAAATTGGTGTAATTTCTGGCAGTTCTAAATGACCTATTCGCTTTAAATTTTGAATAACTTCTTTTTCTTTAAAAAAAAGTTGGCTTTCGTATTTCATATGTTGCCATTTACAACCTCCACAAGTACCAAAATATTCGCAAACTGGTTCAGTTCTACGCTCAGATAATTTATGAAATTTTATTGCTTTTCCTTCAAAATAGGATTTTCGTTTTCTACCAGTTTCTATATCTACTATATCACCAGGAATTGCATTGGTTAAGAATATTACTTGACCTTCATCGGTTTTTGCTACGCTTTTACCTCTAGCTCCCGCATCGATTACTTCTATGTTTTCAAAGAAATAATTTTTCTTTTTTTTTCTTGCCATATTGCAAAAATAAACAAAATAAACGGATTGGTAACCTTGTCGTTATTTTTACAAATTTAAAAATACAGATGCTGTATCTTTCACCTTAGAAATCACTTCAAATTTCACTAATTTCTTAAGTATTTTTTGCTGTTTTTTAACCGAAATTCCTTTTTTGCTATCCCATTTTGTTATAGAAAGCCATTCTTTAATATCGCTTTCTTTTAAATTATATCTTTCAGAAAATAATTTTATGGTTTTAATTGAAAATTTATTCTTTTCAATCTCTTTAATTTGCTTGTTTATTATTTTGATTATCGTTTTTATAGCCTCTGAATTATCCAATAAAACGTCATTCCTAACAGCCATAACAAAACAAGACCAAGGTGTTTGAATATTCGCAATTCGTTTTACCGTATTATTTAGTACAAAAGGTTTTGTGGTGAAATGCTCCCATAAAAAATACGCATTTTCATTACTGGAAATATATGCAATTCCACCATCTAAATTTTTAATAATTTCGTATTCTAAATTATCTAGATTAAAATTATTATTAAAGGCATTTATTTTTGCCATTAAATGCGAACCTGAACCAAATCTACTAATAGCTATTTTAGCATTTTCCAAATCGCTAATTGTATTAATTGCTGATTTTTTTCCTACATGAATCCCCCAAAGTAATGGTGATTTCACATATATCTTAACAATTTTACTATGTTTAGAGTTTATAATATCTTTTACAGCACCTTCGGTTAAAAGTAAA
>CAMZLT010000243.1 GCA_947311745.1 uncultured Flavobacteriaceae bacterium
CGCGATTGTATCGCGTACAATCATCATAAACCTCTTATTCATTTACATTATATCAATCGTGTTTTTGCACAATAATCAATTAGCAGAAATATAATCCTCTCCTCAAACAAAGATAATAAAAATTTTTACTTTGTTATTTCTGTAATGCTACGCGATGCAATCGCACAGAAGCGACTGTGGTTATTCGTGTGGGAGCTGGGGTTTTAAACTTTTCAGTATTTCCATTTCTATTTTAAATGCTTCAATTTCAAAAGTAGGTTTTTTAAAAATATATTTTTGCACTTTATTATTTTTATAAAAATACCATTCTCCAATTCTAATATTCTCTCCTAAAAATAAATCATTATTATTATACATAACATATCCTGATGATATTTTGCTTGAATCTTTATATTTGAAATTTGTTATTTTTGATTTCCATTCAAACTTTACAGAATCATCTCTATATAATATTTTTTTATTAAAGGATGTTTTATTTTCCTCGAGAAAATAAGTCTCTTTTCCATAAAAATAATACCAACGATTTAAATCTTTACCTTTATCGAAAAATCCTTTTTTACTAATTAAAGTATCACCTTTTTTATTTATTCCAAACTCAATGAATTCACCGTCTTTTAACTCATTAATATAATTAACTTTATTCAATCCATTTGGTGTTTTAATTATCCAAACACCATTACGTTTCCCTTGAATATTTGTATTGTTGTCTGAATTAATATTCTTTTTACAACTTACAACTGTAAGTAAAATAAATAATACTTTTTTTATCATCCTTTATCTTTTTTAGTAAGAAAGTCTATAGCTTTATGAGTCTCATATTCTTGTTCTTGAAAAGGACTCATTTCCCATGCTGGTGCGCGATTGTATCGCGTTCTAATTTTATAATTTTCTTACTACTACAACATCATCAATTAAGCCTTTTTCATCAGAATAGTCAACTGTAGAACTATAAATATAATATTCTACTCAAACAAAGATAATAAAAAATTTTACTTTGTTATTTCTGTAACGCTACGCGATGCAATCGCGCAGAAGCGACTGTGGTTATTCGTGCGGTAGCGGGGACAAGACAGAATACTACCAATTTAAACTATATGCTTCTGATGACACTTGCCCTAAGCTATCAACAAAAATAATATAATATGTATATTCACTATTAAAGCTTAACCTATAAATGGAATTATTTTCTAATCTATTAAATTTTTCGCTAGTATAATCTCCTTTACAATTAAAAAGAATCCATTTACCATCATTAAAAAAAATAGTGTCTTTATATCTATTTTTACGATTAAAACAGCAGTCAACTAAACGTTTTTTATATTCTTCATAATTTTTGTATTTACAAATTTCAAATCTATTAGTTTTTACATACGATACAATATAATTTTTTGTTATTACAAATGGACGCTCCCTTACATTACAAGATGTAAAAAATAAGATTATAAAAAAACTAATTTGAATTTTCATTTTTATTAGGGTTTGTTGTTGCTGCTTTTAAAACAATAGTATTAAAAGTTCTTTCTTTAATTTTGAGTGGATCGGAAAAGATATATTTTTTAGCATATTCATTATTATGAATGTTAATGATTTTTTGATTATTTGTAGTTATAGCAATATTGTTTGATATCATATAATTTAATTTCCATTCTTTATAATCCGCAAGCATACCAATAAATTTTTTCTGTCCAATAGCTTTAACAATAGATTCTATTGATTCAGGCTCTTTAAATGTAGGTTTTAAAGTAGGAGTTAATTCTCGATTGAGATAAGCAGAAACTTCGCTAATCATTTGTACATCTGCCTCAAGTGTTTCAGTGTTTTCAAGAAAATTAATATAATCCTCTTTATTTGGAACAAGTCTAGCATAATTCATATCGTGTCTTTTAGCAATAGCATCAGGTTCATCAATTGGCTCCCAAGAAAAATCGTAATTGTCTCTATCTTTAAATGAAATACAACCTGGTCCAGAATATAATCCGTGTGCACCAAAACGTAAACTCCCTTCCTGCTTTAAATCCCAATAACTGTCTACAAGTTGCCCTGTAGTACTATAAAACTCGTGCTTTATTCCTTTTCCTTCTGGCCCATAACCAGCAGCGTTATAAATTCCTTTTGGAGTTCCTCCATTCATTATCAAGTCATCAGCGTTCATTTTATAATAAACAATGTCACGTAAATGTATAATTATTTTTTTGTTAATCCGTAAATAAATGCGAGTAACATATTCCAACCCCTCCAACTCAACACCATCAATTACTCTATTTTCGCTAAAAGCATACGTTGAGTTATGCGGATAATTTCTAAACAAAGGATCCACAGCAAAAAACCTTCCAACCCTAGGGTCGTGCATTCTATATTTGTAGTTTATGCTATTCCCATTCCCTTTAATCTCATCATCTTTTTCTTGACCTTGGAAGCCATAACGGTAACTTGGACTCGAATAATTCCGATTAGGTACGAGCATACCAAATGGATAGTAATCATTATATGAAAGAATATTACACTGCAAAATATTTAATTTTAAGATAGCATATCGTCGTCGTTATTTTTTGGTTCTTCTTTTTTATCGGTTTCGATTGGTGTGTCGCTGTCTGCGTTGTAATATTCCTCAAAAATTTCCTTCATATCAATACCATATCTTTCTGAAAATTCTTTTTGAATGGTTGCATCTTTTTTACGAATTTCGTGTAATGCTTCTGCGTAGCTTTTATAAACACCTTGCATTATTTTTTCGTGAACAGGAATATTATCCATCATTTCTTGTCTAGCTTTTGCACTTGCTGTATGCATAGACGCTAAAGTTTGTCCGATATGTTCATCGGTTTTAACCCCTAAATTTTCTAAAATTGCCGCAAATTCTTGATCGGTTCTTGCTTTTAATGCTACTACGTATCCTTCATAATATTTTAAACGTTCTTCGGTATCGGATTTTAATTTTGCACGATGCGTTTGTAGGTTGCTACGCAAAGAAGTCAAAACTTTAATCGTTAGGTTATGTTTATGTACAAAACTATCTTTTGATGCCGCTAAGGCAGTATAAGCATTTTTAAGTCCCTCTAATTCTTCTACTTTTTGTTCTAATTTGGTTACTTTAGAAATTGCTTCGCTGTAATCTGTAGATTGCTTATCGGATACTTCTTCTAAGGCTTGTCTTGCTTGTTTTAATAAAGCGTATTGTTCTTCTAGTTTATCTTCGGTTTCTTTTTTCTTTTCTAATGCTTTGGTATGGTTTTTACTAGCTTCAAGAATTGCAGTTTGGAGTTTGGTTTCTACTTCTTTAATTTCCACCTCACGATTTTTAAGTCGTGTTACTGCTGCTTGACTTTTATAAGAAAGTTCGTTTAATAATGTTTGAATATCGGCACTTTCGATACGTTCTTGAAACATTGCTTTAGCTTTATTGTCTGCTCCTGCTCTATCTTTTGTTGCTGTTTCTAGTGCTGCTTGTTTCTTTTTAATTCGGCTTTTTCTACCAAAAAGATTATTCCAAAAATTATCTTTTACATTTTCGGCATCTTCCAATTCTATTTTAGCACGATCTAATGCTTTTTGAGCATCGTCAATTACTTTTTGTTCTTTTGCGTTTAAAGTAGAAAATTTTTCAAAAATTATCCCTACTTCATCTTGGTAATCGGTAAGGTCTTTTATTGCGTCTAACAACGATGTTCGGTCTTTTTCAGCCATAGTTACTACATCGTCTAATGTTGCATTAAGTATTTTTTGTCGTATTTGTGGATCGTCTTCTTGTGCAAGTTTTGCTTTCATGGTATCCACTGCTTTCCCCCAATTTACTTCTGTTTTTTGTTGTTTTTCATTAGAATCGGTTTCTAACAAATCAAAATCATCAGCCATAGTTTTATTTTTTAAGTTTTTAATACACTGCAATTAAAGAAATATATTAGACTTTTATTGTGAAAAATATAGTTTTTTAATAACAATTTTTGTCTATATGTTTATAAAATGAAACTATTGTTACAAAATTTTAATGTAATTTTACGCTTTAATTCCTTTTTAACAACTTATAATGAAACCTTTTTACCTCTTTTTACTCGTAAGTGTCTTATTACAATCTTGTGTAAGTAGTAATTTTTCAAAAACGGAAATTAATCGTATTTCGAACGGAATGGCTACCAAACCAATGCGTGTTTTTTTAATTACTAAAAAATCCGATTCGCTATTATTACGAAAAAAAAGTACGCCTTTTAACTTAAAAAGAAATTCGGATTTAATCCAAAAATTAGCAAAACGGATGTTGGCAACCGTACAAGATTCTGCTTCGTTAGGTGTTGGCATTGCTGCACCTCAAGTAGGTATTTTAAAGCAAATGGTAGTTGTACAACGTTTAGACAAAGACAACGAACCTTTTGAAGTGTATATAAATCCTGTAATTAAAAAATATTCGGATAAAAAACGACCGTGCCCTGAAGGTTGTTTGTCTATTCCTAATAAAAGAGCCGTAACTTTAGATAGAGCATATACGATTTGGTTAGAATATGAAACCTTAGATGGTTTGCATAAGAAAGAACAAGTAAACGATTTCGTTTCGGTAATTTTTCAACACGAAATTGACCACTTACATGGCATTTTATTTATTGACCATTTGTTGCAAGAAATGCAAGGTAAATAGCTGTGGAAACCATAATTTTATTGCCATAAATGTAACCATTACTATTAAAAACCAACGCACAATTCCGTCGCCTTTATTTACAGACCAACGACTTGCAAACCATGCACCTAAGGCGTTTCCTATTGCCATTACCAAGCCAAAAGTGTAATTAATTTTGTCGTTGTATGCATAAATAACCAAAGATGCAATAGTGTAAAATATTACTACAACGGTTTTTATTGCATTGGTTTTTACTAGTGAAATTTTACTAATAGAATGCAAAGCAAGAATAATAAAAATACCCGTTCCTGCTTGGATAAAACCACCGTAAATTCCTATAAAAAAGAATAAAATTACCTGTAACCAAAAGTATTTTCCACTTGTTTTTTCTTGTAGTTTATTTATACTGGATTTTGGTTTAAAAATCATATAAACTACTACCAAAAGCATAACAATAGCCAAAATTTTATTAAAAATTTCGTCTTTAAAATAGATAGAACCGAGATATGCACCTACAATTGCTCCGAAAAGTGCCGAAACTCCTAGCCAAATACTAAACGGAAAGGTGTTAATATTTTTACTTTTAAACCCTGCAGTTGCTGAAAAATTCTGAATTAAAATGGCAATTCTATTCGTACCATTTGCAATGGAAGAGGGCAACCCCATAAAAATTAACATTGGTAAGGTTAACAACGAACCACCTCCAGAAATGGTATTGATTATTCCTGCTACAAAACCGATTAAAATTAATAAAATATAGTTCATTTTAACGCTTTAGGCTAGATTCAATTGCTAAGCCAAAAAAATCTTTTAAGCTATACCCTGCGTGTTTTGCTTGTTGCGGAATAATACTTGCTTCGGATAGACCTGGTACGGTATTCATTTCGATAAAATGTGGTACATCCTCAACAAAAATAAAATCCGATCTTGTCATACCTTTCATATTTAGTACTTTATATATTTTTGCTGCAAGCTTACTAAGAATTTCCTTTTCGGAAGGAGTTATTCGTGCAGGCGTAATTTCTTGTGATTTACCTAAATATTTTGCTTCATAATCAAAAAAATCATTTTCAGAAACAATTTCGGTCATTGGTAAAACTTCAATTTTATCGTTAAAGTCTATAACACCAACCGAGACTTCTTTTCCTTCTAAAAAAGATTCGATAAGTATTTCATCGCTTTCCGTAAAGGAATACTGTATTGCTTTTTGCAAATTTTCAATTTTATGAACTTTAGAAACGCCATAACTAGAACCTGCACAATTGGCTTTTACAAAACATGGCAAACCTAAAGTAGCTGCAATATTTTTTACATCAATAGCATCGCCTTTATTTAAATAGATGGATTTTGCAACAGGAATATCGTACTTTTTTAATACACTCAAGGTATCTCTTTTACTAAACGTTAAAGCCATCTGATAAAATGGAGCTGACGTATATTTTAAATTTAGCAAGTCAAAATATGCTAAAATTCGTCCGTTTTCACCAGGATTTCCATGAATTGCGTTAAAAATACAATCAAATGTTATTTTTTTATTGTTGTACAGTATAGAAAAATCGGATTTATCTATAGAGATTTCGGTAGTACCCATTTTTGCATACCATTTTTCGGACAATATATATATCGGAAAAACTTGGTATTTATCTCTATCTAAATGGTGTACAACTACTTCTCCGCTTTTAATGGAAATTTCCTTTTCTGAGGAATATCCTCCCATAATTACCGCAATATTTTTTTTCATATATTCCTTGTATTTTTAAACCGACACTCTATTCGCTAAATATTAAAATGGTGCATTAGCGCAAATACCAAGAAACAAAACTACAAAAAGAAAATTTACCCGCAAAATTCAGCACCATATTACTTTTTTTTAATTAAAACATTATAAATCAAACCATTATAATAATATTTTGCAGTTTTACAATATCTCAATTTGAAATAGTTTGAAACTATCTTTATTCATCTGCTGCATTTCAAAACCCTCGAAATACTAAGGGTATTCCTTCGGTTTTTAAAATTTCACATCTAAACAAAGCTAATTCCATGAATTTTTGCGGTTATTTTTTTTATATTTGCCTTTTATATCTAAAATCAAATATTTATGTCTTTCGTGAAATACCTAACCAGCAAAAGTTTTTTTATAACTATTGCAAAAATGGCAGGATTAACATTGGTTTTAATCTTTTTATTGAAATTTTGGTTGGGTTATACTACTAATCACGGACAAAAAATACCTGTACCTAATTTGTCCAAAATGTCTTTATTAAAAGTAAAATCAACTTTAGACAAATTAAATTTACGCTATGTAGTGCAAGATACTGCTAGATATAATCCAAAATTTCCAAAAGCATCGGTAGTTGAACAAGATCCAGAATTTGGTGAATTTGTAAAAGAAAATCGTAAAATATACCTTACGTTAAATAGTAACGGCTATCGTCCTGTAGAAATTCCGAATTTATTAGGAAAAACCAAACGACATGCAGAATCTGTACTGCGTTCGTTAGGTTTTCGTATCGGAACATTTTCGTATGTTCCAGATCGTGGTAAAAACGTAGTTAGAGGCTTAAAATGTAACGGAAAACGTTTGCAAAAAGGAGATAAAATACCAAAAAATTCAATTATTAATTTTATAGTTGGTGATGGAAAAGGTACTGTTATTGCCAAAGATACCATACAACAGCCAACACAAAATTAAACCATGCAAAATCAAAACGACACGACCGAAATAGACGATTCTTTATACGAACATCATAAATTTATTGCTGCTTCTGGTCAAGAACCACTTCGTGTAGATAAATTTTTAATGAATTTTATTGAAAATGCTACCCGAAATAAAATTCAACAAGCAATAAAAAATGGCAATGTTTTGGTAAATGATAAAACGGTTAAATCCAATCATAAAATAAAACCTTTTGATGAAGTACGTGTAGTCTTAGCACATCCTCCTCACGAAAATTTATTAGTTGCCGAAAAATTACCACTAGATATTGTTTATGAAGATACTGATGTATTGGTTGTAAATAAAAAAGCAGGAATGGTCGTGCATCCTGGACATGGTAACTATTCTGGCACTTTGGTTAACGGCTTAATTCATCATATAGAAAATTTACCAAAAAATTCTAATGAACGACCTGGATTAGTGCACAGAATTGACAAAGATACTAGCGGTTTATTAGTTGTTGCCAAAAATGAGGAAAGCATGACTTACCTTGCAAAACAATTTTTTGATAAAACTACCGAG
>CAMZLT010000244.1 GCA_947311745.1 uncultured Flavobacteriaceae bacterium
GATGAAGATTTAGATATGCTTGTAAACTATATCGAAACACAACAACTCCGTTTTGATAATAAATTTGACTATGAAATATCTATTCAAAAAGATTTAGATATTTCGTATATTCAAATTCCACCAATGCTATTGCAACCCTTTGTTGAAAATGCGATTGAGCACGGTTTAAGACCACTTAAAGAAAAAGGACATTTGAAAATCAATATTATCGAGGTTTATGAATACCTTCAGTTTGAAATTATAGACAACGGTGTTGGCTACCAACAAAAAGACAAAACAGACAATAGAGAACACGCTACCGATATTTTTTTAAAAAGACTTCAACTTAGGAATTTAGGCGAAGAAAAATTCTTTAAAATAGCACCTTTAGAAAATAAAAGAGGAACAAAAGTTACGTTTTTATTGAAACTTTAAAGAAAGTTTTTTTTCACTTACAAAACACATTCCTACACTTACAAAACAAATTACATAACTATTATTTAAACCATTACTTTTGAAGTATAGTAATAAAAATAAATAATAATATGTTTATAAGCACAAAAGAATACGACGCACTTCAACAACCAATTACACAAACATTTAAAGGATGTAAAGATAACAGTAATGCCACACTCTTTGTTATGCAACGAGATACTGAATTTCTCTTTATACCTATTAAAAAAAAATATGCAGAGGTTCGTTGTAATTTAACAGGGAAAAAAATTCCAAAATGAAAATGGAATGAGGAAACAAAAAAAGATGCTAAAGACTTATTAGCTCAGCACAAAGTATCTAAAACAGGATGGTATATTTTACTATTTATCTTATTTATTACGATTGGAGGCTTTTTGTATTCTATTTATTCTATAGTGATGTCAAGCCCTAAGTTTAATAATAATTTTGCTTTAAAAACAGCCGCTGAAAAGAATATTTTGTTAGCCAAACTTGGTGAAGGAGATCTCATTAAAACGATAAATTATGTTTATAAAATAAAAAGCATCTCTAAAGAAAAAATAACTATTATTAAAAACGCTGTTCCAAATGATACAAACGGAGAACATAGTAATCCGTATAGTCCTATTGACGAAAGCAATCTTAACTTCAATAAATCAGCACCTATAAATATTAATCCCAGTGCATTTTGGGAACATCAAACTATTAATCCTAAAAGTGAGTATGGTGGCTAAATAATTATGCAAATTTTAAGTAAATAATAAAAAATGGAAGACAAATTAGAAATATCGAATAGTAAAAATAAAACAATAGGCTTAACTATTTTTGGAGCACTTTTAACATTTGTAGGATACACCCAAAGTTTATTTGGCTTAGTGTATTTTTCCAAAGGCATATCTTATATCTTTTTAGGCATTGGTATTCTTGTGCTTATTGGAGGAGTTGTAAGTATTTTCGCATCCAAAGGACCAGCAATTATACTAACAAAAGAAGGCTTAAACTACAATCCAAAAATCAATGCTTTTGTAAAATGGACTGAGATAGCAGGTTTTACCGATTATAATTTGAATAATCATCATACCATACTTGTACGGTTAAAAGATGTCAATGCTTTTATTGAAAAACAAGAAGACGAGAAACTTAAAAAGAAAATGACTTTAGTCCTAAAAGTACGCGAAACACCTATTTCTATTGACCCTTTTCTACTAGAAATTTCTAGAGATAAATTAAAAGAAACTTTACACGAGTATCTAGTTAAATATGGTAACAATTAAACTTAAAAAAAACTAAAATGATGAAAACAATTAAAATCCTACTAATAGCACTTGTATTTAGTGCTTGTAATCAATCTATTAATAAAGATCTTAATACTGGAGCAACTTCAAGAGGCGATGGCTTGTCTTGTGATGATATTAGTATTCAAATCAATAAAGAAAGCGTAAAGCGGAACACCTTTACCTTTGGTGAAACTGTTGTTTTTTCTTTTAATCATATAAAGGGATTTAAAGAATAAAATGGAAAAGTATATCCAGAAATGTCTATGGTGGTTATAAAGAAAGAAAATCAAATGGTACTTTCTAATCTTAATTTGTTAAACTTAAAAGACGGCACAAATCTTTCTCCATTAAAATTAGAGGCAAATTTTTCTGCCAACTTCCCGTATCAAAACAACGAAGAATACGAAGTTCAAATCACTATCTGGGACACTAAAGGCGAAGGGAAGTTTACCTACAATATGCATTTTACCATCAAAGGGAATGAACATATAAAAGTTAAAACAACTGATATCACCTATAAATCTATCTTTTTGTGGAATGAAAATAAAAGTAAAATGGTTTTAAACAATAAATTAAATTCCAAAGAAAAATATGCTTTAGTTATAGAAGGAGTAAGTGGTTTAAAAATAGAAAATGGTAAGGTACATCCTGAATTATCGTTACTATTAACTGATGCTAAAGGAAATATTCTTATTGCAAATAAAAACTTGTATAGTAATTTACCTAACGGACTTGATGTTTCAAAACTAACTGAAGGACAAATACCTGTTATACTGACCTTTAATGGCGATGAGTTTTTTAATCCGTATCATTTAATTGTAGTGTTAAAAGACACTAAATCAGATAAGAAATTTATTATTGAAGCGGATTTAGAAATAGAATAATTAGTTCATTGATATTGGAACAAATGGCAATTAAAAATAAATTTTTGCGGTTTATTACAAGTGTTTTTATAACGTTAGTTATATATTTTCTATTTGCACTTAGTTTTGGAGAAGATCCGATTGAGATTATGGTGCTATTTGCAGTTTATGGCTTCTTTTTTGTAATTCCATTTTTATCTTTTATGGTTTATGTTTTTTATGTACTCCTAACAAAAAAGGAAGAACGCTCTAAAAACACATCAATTAAAAAAATAATACTATTCCTTATTATCATAGCACTACTTTATTTGAGTGCTCAATTTACCGATTTATTTGGGTAATAATAAATATATAAAAGCAATAACTAATATGAAAACAATTATCACACTAATACTAATGCTAAACTTATCAATTATGACAAATGCTCAGAATACAGAAATCATTCCAGTAACTGGGGTTTTCAAAGAAATTGATGTAAAAAATCAGAATAGTGCCATTCAGGTATTAATCACTGGAAATGAAAAAATGAAAACTACAATGCGAGATATCTTTTTTCGAGATCAAAACAAATGGAACCCTCCAGTAATTTATGCACTATCTAAAGTACTTTTTGAACAAGGATATAAAGATGATGCTACAATGTGGTTTTATATTGCTCAGTTAAGAGCCCGAATTGACGCCAATATTTGCCAAGACAAAACCGCTAGAGAAGCAGTTGATATTTTAAATAATAAGTTTGGTAAACTGATTAATCAATATGCTTTTAAAGATATAAAAAAATTAGAAAAAACAGTTAAAGATGCTGTAGCATTTGTTAGAGAATACGAACCAACTTACGACCAACGGTGGATAAACTTACACGGAATATGGGCGTTAAATGGAATTCCAAAAGGAAACAAGTTAAGTTTTCCGAAAGAAGAATGGGCAACCATCAAAAATAGAACAATAGATAATTATTATGCAGACTTTAAAAAGTATGTACTAAAAAAATAAATATGAAAACTATTACAATCATCATTTTATTGTTACTAACCCTCTCTGCTGAAAATACTAGAATCGAAAAAAAACAAGATATATTATATACTCTTAAAATTACATCGAATAAAAGTAATGAAAAATATGTAACGAGTATTACGCCTCCTAAAGGGTCTGACTTTGAACTATTGGACCGGGCTTTTCCATTACAGGTAATGGCTTCTAAAGATTTTAATGCAGATAAGAAACAAGATGTAATGTTAAATTTGGGAGGCTGTGGTTCAGGAGGCTGTGTATATGCTATATTTTTAAAACAACACACCAATCAGTATAGATTAGCATATATAGAGTATCTACATATGCCTGAATTTGAAAAAACTAAAAATGGTCAATGGATTATTAAATCATTCGAAGGTTTTCGGACAGATGAACCTGATGAATATGCAGTAGAAATTTATAAATTCAACAAAACTAAATACATATATGAACTAGATACAACTTATGTTGAAAAAATGAAAAAATGAAAGGAAACAAGTTAAGTTTTCCGAAAGAAGAATGGGCAGCCATCAAAAATAAAACAATAGATAATTATTATGCAGACTTTAAAAAGTATGTACTAAAAAAA
>CAMZLT010000245.1 GCA_947311745.1 uncultured Flavobacteriaceae bacterium
TGTAGATATGGTAACTGTTTGTACTATTTAATAACTTAATACTTGTCGATATGAGTAAAAAACAAAAAAATAATGTGCCAACAAAAGATTATAAAAGAGTCTATGTTTGGCAAATGCCAGTGCGGATATTTCATTGGTTAAATGCCTTAGCGATAGTAGTTTTAAGTATAACAGGTTTTATTATTGCAAATCCTCCTGTGCTATTATCACAAAGAGAAGCTTTCGACACCTTTTGGATGGGAACAGTTAAAGTTATTCATTTTATATCTGCTTATGTTTTTGTTGGCGTTATGGTAATGCGTATATATTGGGCTTTTGCAGGTAATAAATATGCTCATTGGCGTGCTTTTTGGCCCTTTACAAAAAAAGGAATACACAATATTATGCATGTTTTGAAATATGACATTTTATTACTTAAAGAGAAAAATCCTAAACTTAAAGATATTAGCATAGGGCATAATTATATGGCAACAAGTGCATATATTATGATGTTTGTTTTTGCTTTGGTGATGGTATTTACAGGTTTTGGACTATACGCTAATATGTCATCTAATTGGTTTGCAAAAATATTTGCTTGGGTGCCTTCATTTTTTGGAGGTGATTTCCTAACTAGACAAATACATCATATATTTATGTGGTTAATAATTTTTGTTATTCTTTTACATATTTATTTAGTGCTATTTCACGATTGGTTAGAAGGAAGAGGTGAAGCATCCTCAATGATAAGTGGTTTTAAGTTTGTACGAAAAGAGCGTGTAGAGATGGAAGAGGCTAAAGGGCAAAAATTAAGTACAGGTCATGGATCTGGGTTTGAAAAAGATTATGTAGATGAAAAAGAACTTCGAGAAAACAAATAAAATAATAACTTAAACATTATAAAGGTACTTTTACACTAGTAAAAGTACCCTTTATTTTTATATATTGTATGGCAAAAAAGGATGTAGCAAAAATAAATATGAACTTAATGGATTTTATGGTTGATAAATCTGATAAAATTCTAGTTCTAGGTATTGGTAACTATTTAATGGGCGACGAAGGTGTTGGAGTACACATAATTCACGAAATGGAAGGTATGGAATTACCCGAATATTTAGAAGTACTTGATGGTGGAACAGGAGGTTTTTTTCTAATGAATGTTTTTGACCAATACGGAAAAGTAATTTTTCTAGACGCAACCATGGATGGTAAAGAAGCTGGATACATCAAAGTTAGATATCCTAAATTTGCTTCAGATTTTCCAAAATCATTAAGCGTTCATGATGTTGGCCTTAAAGATATGGTAGAAGCTCTTTATATTTTAGGAAATTTACCTGAATTACATTTAATTACAATATCGGTTAAAGATATACAACCCATGGTTGTAGGAATGACAAAAAAAGTAGAAGCAAGTGTGCCAAAAGCAATAGAAACTATTTTAGAATTAGCCGAAAAAATTCATAAAAAATCTATTAAATCTTAGTGAAAACATATCAAATTCAAATTAAAGGAATTGTTCAAGGTGTTGGATTTCGCCCTTTTGTTTATACTTTTTTCACTTCAAAAAAAATTAATGGTTGGGTAAATAATACTTCAAAAGGAGTTTTTATTCAAATAAACACTACTGAAAATATTAATTTATTAATAGATGAGTTATTACAAAACCCTCCTACTCTAGCAACTATTACAAAAATAAAAATTAAAAAAATAACTAATAGACATTTTAAAAATTTTTCTATAATTACTAGTAAAAAAGAAAAAAATACTTCACTATTGATAACACCAGATTTTGCTACTTGTAAAGATTGTGAAAATGAACTTCAAAATAAAAACGATAAACGCTTTGAATATCAATTTTTAACCTGTACAAATTGTGGACCAAGGTTTTCTATTACTAAAAAACTTCCATACGATAGAGAGGTTACAACTATGGAATCATTTAAAATGTGTTCATCGTGTAATAAAGAATATAATAATCCATTAGATAGAAGATATTATTCGCAAACTAATTCTTGTAAAGACTGTTGCATTAGCTTAGAACTTTATAAAAATGAAATATGTATTGAAAAAAACTTAAATAATTTAGATATAATTATTCAATATTGGAACTCAGGTAAAATTATTGCAATTAAAGGTATTGGAGGTTACTTATTAACTTGTGATGCAACAAATACTGAAACCATAAAACGCCTAAGAAAAATTAAAAACAGACCTACAAAACCATTTGCACTAATGTATCATGATATCTATGAATTAGGCGAAGATGTAGAAATGGGAATAGGAGAAAAATTAGAATTAGAAGAAGTCAGCTCTCCAATAGTATTATTATCCATAAAAAAGGATAGAATGACTCCAATTAATGTAGATCTAATCGCTCCTAATTTAAATATTTTAGGAGTAATGATGCCATATACACCATTATTTAAATCATTATTAAATAAATTTAAAAAACCAATTATAGCAACAAGTGCAAATATTTCAGGCGATACAATTATTTATAAAGATGATTTTAAATTATTATCTAAAATATCTGATTATATACTAACTAACAATAGAGAAATTGTAATTCCTCAAGATGATAGTGTCGTTAGATTTTCTTCAATAAAATCATATAGAACCATCATAAGACGCTCAAGAGGTTTAGCTCCTTCTTATATAAATAATAAATTGACTATTCCAAATAAAGAAATTCTAGCAATGGGTGCTATGCTAAAAAGTACATTTGCTATTACACAAAATAAAAATATTCATATAAGCCAGTTCTTAGGTAATATCAATACTTTAGAGGCAGAAAATAATTACAAAAAAGTTTTAACTCATTTTAATGAATTATTTAATCCAAAATATAAAATAGTTTTAGTAGATAAACATCCTAATTATTTTACTACTCAATATGGCAGAGAAATTGCAAAAGAAAAAAATATTACTCTATCGGAAATCCAACATCATAAAGCACATTTTTTTGCTGTTTTAGCCGAAAACAATCTACTTATATCCAATGAAAAAATTTTAGGCGTAATTTTTGATGGAACAGGATTTGGTGATGACGGAAATATTTGGGGTGGCGAATTTTTCACTTATCACAAAGGAAAAACAAAAAGAGTTTATCACTTAGATGAATTCCCTTTCATTCTTGGAGATAAATTACCTAAAGAACCTAGGTTATCTGCATTAGTAATGACTTTTAATTTAAAAAATAACGATTTAATAAAAAACAAATTTACCAAAGTAGAGTGGAATATATACAAAAAATTAATTACAGATACTCAAATTAAAAGTACAAGTATTGGTAGATTATTTGATGCTGTAGCATCTATTATCTTAGGTATTGACAAACAAACTTACGAAGGAGAGGCTGCAATGAGGTTAGAAAGTGCAGCTTACCGTTACTTCAGAGCAAATAATTTTACAAAATATTATTCTTATTTTAAAAAAGATATATTACCCAATAATTTTATTCGATTTATAATAGATAACATATTAATTGACTTAGAAAAAGGATTTCAACAAGATTTTATTGCAGCAAAATTTCATATTACATTAGCACACTATATAAGTATTGTTTCAAAAGAACAAGGTATAAATAAAGTGTGCTTTAGTGGAGGTGTTTTTCAAAACCAATGGCTAATAGAATTAATATTAGCGTTTATGAATTCTGATTTTGAATTATTTTTTCACAAAAATTTACCTCCAAATGACGAAAATATTTCATTTGGTCAATTAATGTATTATCTTTACACAAAAGATTAAAAAGATATGAGTTCTATTAAAAAATTTTTAGATAAAAGAGCAAAAGGAATTGCAAAAGAAGAGGCTTTAAAAAAAGGTATAAAAGATACACCTAAAAAAATAGTTTCAAAAACAGTAATAAGCCCTAAACTTGGATTTAAAGTAGTTGAAGAGGAAGTAGAGATAGAAACAGAAAATAAAAATTTATCTGATGATGAATTTTGGGATATAACAAATGCTTTTAATCAAGAAATAAAAGTAAGTAATTTACCCGTTGAAATTATTTTGCAAAAAATTTTAGAAAATTATACTCCTTTAAAAATAAGACAGTTTGCAAAACGGTATGAAGAATTAAATAAATAACATTATACATTAAAAACATCAATTATTTCATAAAATAAAAATTAAATGAAATACCTAACAGAATATAGAAATCCAGAATTAGCCCTAAAAGTTTTAGCTGAAATAAAAAAAACAGTTACAAAACCATGGAAAATAATGGAAGTATGTGGCGGACAAACACATTCATTAGTTAAAAATGGTATACTAAACGTACTTCCAAAAGAAATAACAATGGTACATGGACCTGGTTGTCCTGTTTGTGTTACGCCATTACATTTAATAGATAAAGCTATTTATTTAGCAGAAGAAAAAAATGTAATTTTGTGTAGTTTCGGAGATATGATTCGCGTTCCTGGTTCCAAAAAGAGTATTTTAGAAGCAAAAGCACAAGGTGCAGATGTTAGAATCTTATACTCTCCTTTAGAAGCCGTTAACATTGCAAAAGAAAATCCTGATAAAGAAGTAGTTTTTTTTGCAGTTGGATTTGAAACCACAGCTCCAGCAAACGCTCTTTCTGTATTACATGCCGAAAAATTAGAAATAAAAAATTACTCCATACTAACATCGCATGTACTAGTACCTCCTGCTATTGAAAATGTAATGGAAGATGTAGATAGTAATATCGATGGTTTTTTAGCAGCAGGACACGTTTGTACAATCATGGGATATTGGGAATATTATCCATTAGTAGAAAAATTTAAAGTACCTATTGTTGTTACAGGATTTGAACCCTTAGATATTTTACAAGGGATATTAATGACTGTAAAACAATTAGAAGAAGGTAGATATGAAGTAGAAAATCAATATTCTAGAATTGTTACAGAAGAAGGTAATGAATCCGCACAAGACGTAATTGCAAAAGTATTTGAAATAACAGATAGAGTTTGGAGAGGTATGGAAAATATACCTATGAGTGGTTATGCTGTAAAAGAAGCGTATCAAGCCTACGATGCCATGAAAAAATTTGATATTAATATAGAAGAGGTAGAAGAGAATCAAGACTGCTTAGCAGGAGATATTATGAAAGGAATAATAAAACCTTTTCAATGCCCAGAATTCGGAAAAAAATGTACACCACAATTCCCTTTAGGAGCTCCTATGGTAAGTAGTGAAGGTGCATGTGCTGCATATTACCATTTTTCAGATTTAGTAAAGTAATATTTATTTGCAAGTTCTATTTGAGAATATTAAGGAATAATAAACCACATGAAAATCCAATTTATAACCTCTGCATTTAACGGAATGGCACAACGTCTTTGGATTGAATTAGACAGATTAAATCACGAAGTCAAAGTGGTTATCCCTATTTCTGATGAACAATTAATTGCAGAAACAAAAAATAATAATCCAGAATTAATTATTGCTCCTTTTTTAACATCAAAAATTCCTAAAACGATTTGGAAAAACTATACTTGCTTAATTGTACACCCAGGAATAAAAGGAGATAGAGGTGCTTCCTCTTTAGATTGGGCAATACTAAAAAATAAAAAAAAATGGGGAGTAACAATTTTAGAAGCAGTAGAAAAAATGGATGCAGGACCAATTTGGGCATTTAATTCATTTAAAATGCGTAATGTTAGTAAGGCCGAAATATACAGAAACGAAGTAACACAAGCTGCATCTAAAGGAATTTTACAAGCAATCAAAAACTTTAATAATCCTAACTTTAAACCCGAACCATTAAATTATTTAGACCCTAAAATTACAGGGAAATGGAACAATAAAACAACACAAAATGATTTTTGCTTTTCTTGGCATGACAAAACAGAAAGTATTATTAGAAAAATAAATGCCGCAGATAGTACTCCTGGTGTAATAACCACATTATTCGAAAAAAAATATTTTTGCTATGGTGCACATTTTGAAGGAAAATTAAAAGGAAAATATGGAACCGTCTTAGCTCAAAAAGATAATGCTATTTGTATAGCTACAAAAGATAATGCCGTTTGGTTAACACACTTAAAATCCGTAAAAAAAGGAAGTATTAAATTACCTGCTACTATTGCATTAAAAAAAGACGCGAAAGAAATTACTACTTTATATAATGACCCTTTCAAAACTCCTGGCAAAAGTACTTGGCAAGAAATACGGTTTGAACAAGAAGAAAATATTGGCTATCTATATTTTGATTTTTATAATGGAGCAATGTCCAGTAATCAATGTATCAAACTAAAAAATGCAATTATAGAAGCAAAAAAAAGAGTAAAATTATTAGTTTTAATGGGTGGTCGTGATATTTGGTCTAACGGAATACATTTAAATATTATTGAAAATTCTAAAAATCCTGAACAAACATCTTGGGAAAATATTAATGCTATTGATGATTTAATTTTAGAAATTATTACTAGTACAGATTTGTATATTATCAGTGCCTTACAAGGCAATGCTGGAGCTG
This sequence comes from uncultured Flavobacteriaceae bacterium, assembly GCA_947311745.1. Classification (GTDB taxonomy): domain Bacteria; phylum Bacteroidota; class Bacteroidia; order Flavobacteriales; family Flavobacteriaceae; genus S010-17. The sequence goes on from CAMZLT010000245.1 coordinate 6,443, forward strand.
GAGGTGTGCCGTTGGCTTTAGCTTCAGATAAAATATTAGCAAGAAAAGGAATTGTTTTAAATCCTCACACTAAAAATATGGGTTTATATGGTTCGGAATATTGGACGTATCTTTTACCAAAGCGAATCGGTTACAAAAAAGCAAAACGTTTTACAGAATATTGCTTACCTTGGGGAGTTGAAATAGCATACGAAATAGGCTTAATAGATGGGTTTTATGGCGAAAATAATATTGATTTTATTTCCTTCGTAAAAAAACAAGCACAAGAAATTGTGAGTTTATCGTATTTTGACAAGTTAATAAAAGCTAAAAAATTTCAACGCAAAAAAGACGAACGCAATAAACCTTTAGAAAATTACCGAAAAGAAGAACTAAAAATAATGCACGAAAATTTCTTCAAAAATAATAATGATTATAATTTTAAACGTTATTGTTTTGTTCATAAAATTGAAAACCCATATTCTAAAGCTACTAAAAATTTATATCGCAATAGAAGAGAAATTTATAGAAAACGGAAATGGGAAAACTTAGATTATCCAACAAAAAATTAACCCGTAATCAATTCGGAAATTTTATATTTTGATAATAAGCCATCTCTTTTTAATATTTCCAAATCGTGTTTTATAATTTTATCGTAAGAATTATTTTCGCTATTTATTTCATTTTTAATTGACTTATAAATTGCTCTAAATTTTGATATATCTCCTTTTAATAAATAAAGATGCCCCTCATTTGCCTTTAAGTTTAAAGAATTTTTATCCATTTTAAAACCATTCTCTATTGCTTTTTCAGCTATTGAAAGTTCGTTACTACGTAATGCAAACCAAGAATATTTTATATACGCATTTAATAAAACCTCCTTTAATCTTGGATTATTTGGATGTTTTTGCAATAAAGTATAATATAAATTTACCACATGTTTTTGCATTTTTAACTTTTCGGAAGGGTCAAAAGTTTCGTTAATTTTTTCAATAACTGCATTCTCTTTCACAATAGCATCAAATACATCTAAATACTCTTCGTTAATACGCTTAAAATAATTTTTAAAATATGTTAAATCACTTCGCATACTTTCTAAAATAGGACGTTTATCTTCTTTATAAGATTCTAATCTTACAGTTATTTCTTCTAAAATTTTTAGCGAAATATCTTTAAAACCTATATTTACTGTTTGTTCAAGTAAGTTTTGGTACATTGTTACAATATTAAATAATGTAACACAAACATCTAAATTAAAAAATTCTGGTTGTTGTTTTGCTAAGTCTCTTCGTATTTTAAGTGCTTTTTCAAAACTTTCTTCTGCTTTTTTATAATCGGATTTTGTATCATACAAAACGCCTAAATTGTGATGACAAGTTGCTAAATAATGTGAGTATAATTCAGGATGATTAACAACTAATTCACTATAAATTTCTATTGCCTTTGCATAATACGTTAATGCTTTTTGTTTTCGTAATTTTTCTATTTCTTCCTTTTTTTCTTTATTATCTATAGAATTGTCTGTAGATAGTGTTCCAAACCCTGAAAATCCTGTTAAACCAAAACTGTCATAGTCGTCTTTTACTTCGTGTTGTTCGGTATATACAATTCCGATACTATTTAAAGTTGCTGCATAAAAAGGTAAAAATGTTTCTCTATCTAGTTCTATAAGAGTTTCATATTCTTTTAAAGCATTTTCATAATATGTAATAGCATCAGAATATTTATACATAGTCTTTGCCGTAACTGCTAAATTATTAAAAGTTGCTGCAACTAAAGATCTAAATGCTTCAGGTTCTTTTTCAGCAAGTTTTCTAAAAATTTTCAAAGCTCTTAAATAATTTGTTCTAGCATCATATACATTATTTTCATCGGTATATACATTTCCTAAATTATAATAGGCATTAGCTATAAAAGGTTCTACATTATGATTTTTTTTAAGTGTGTCGTAAAGAGTAACGGCATCTTTATATTGTTTTTTTGCCATATAATAATCACCTTTTGCATAAGCAGCATCTCCATAAGAATAATGTGTATTTGCTAAATGTATGGCAAAATTGTTTTTATTTTCTTCAAAAGCTTCTTTAAAAATAATTAGTGCTTCTTTATGGTATTTCATAGCTTCTTTAGGATTTGTTTTTATAGTAATTAATCCTAAATTATTTAAAATTGTAGCACGATTTATCTTTAGAGGTATTGCTTTTTCTTCGGGTAATTCTTGATGAAGTTTTAGAGATTCTATAAAATTATTTATAGCCTTTGCATTATTTCCTAAAGTCAACTCTATTCTTCCTAAGGTATTATATATATCTATTTTTTGTTCAACTATTGTAGATTCTTTTATTGCTTCTTGGTATGCTTGGATAGCTTTTTTGTATTCTTTTGCTTCTAACAACACATTTCCTGTTGTAATTTTTTCTTCAAGTATAGTCATTTTATTATTCTTTTAAAATTCGTAAATATTCACTTCTTGATATTTCACTTAAACCTATGTCAATTGTCTCATTAGTTTCTTTTTGTAAATCCAAAATTTTATAGTTTTCAGATAGTAATTTTTTTGTTAATGATATTAAAGCAAATTCTTTTGCAAACTCTTCAGTACCATTTATATATTCTCCAAAATATATTTTTCCGTTACCTGCACCAAATGCACCTCCAACTAACACATTATTTTTATATACTTCTACAGATATTGCTAAGCCTCTTTCTTGAATATTTTTGTATGCCTTAATTAATTTTCCTGTTAGCCAACCATTATTCATTTCGCCTTTATTTTCAATGCTTTGTATTAATTTCATTACAGCTTCTAGATTTTGATTAAAAGTAACTGTAAAATTAGCTTTTTTGATTCCTTCATCTACATATTTTGGAACGCTTAATTGATTAGGGAATAACACAATTCTAGGGTTTGGCGTCCACCATTTTGGATATCGCATAGGACTTGTCCATAAATAAAACCCACTTTTATATCCTTCTAACAACCATTCAGCAGATATCAAACCTCCTTCGGCAAGTAAGCCTTCACTATCGCCAAAACTTGCAGGAGGAAAAGCGACAATTTGTTCTTGTAGTTTAAATACTGGCATTTAATTTTTATTTTTTAGGATTGCAATATATGAATAATCATATAATTTTTTTGTATTTTTGAATTTATTAATTTCATAAAAAAGAGGAGTATGCAGTTAAGTTGTCCAATGCCAAAATTTGATTTTGATTTTATTACTTTAGGACATGGAAGTGGTGGTTTATTAACCAATAAATTATTGGATAGTGGTGTTTTTGATATTTTAAAAAACGATAAATTAGATAAGCGTCATGATGGTGCTTTTTTAAAAATTGATGGTCAGATAGCTTTCTCTACGGATAGTTTTGTTATTTCGCCTATTTTTTTTCCTGGAGGAAATATTGGTGAACTAGCTGTAAATGGTACAGTAAATGATGTAGCAATGTGTGGAGCAGTTCCTCAATATTTATCATTAAGTTTTATTTTAGAAGAGGGTTTACCAATGACTGAATTTTGGGAAATTTTAGTTGGTATAAAAGAAGCCTGTGATAAAGCTGGAGTTATGGTTGTTACAGGAGATACAAAGGTTGTTGACAAAGGTAAAGGAGATAAAATTTTTATCAATACAACAGGGATTGGAAAAGTACACCCTAAAGCAAATATAGATATTAATAATGTTAAAATAGGTGATAAAATTATAGTTAGTAATCAAATCGCAACACATGGCATTGCTATTTTATCAGTAAGGCAAGGTTTAGAATTTGAAACAACTATAGAAAGTGATACTACAAATTTAAATCATTCTATTATTTCACTATTAGATGAATTTGGTAAAGATATACATCTTTTTAGAGATCCAACTCGTGGTGGTTTATCTTCTACATTAAATGAAATTGCTCGTGATACACAAGCAGGAATTGTACTACAAGATAATAAATTACCTATAAACAATCAAGTAAAAAGTGCTTGTGAAATTTTAGGTTTAGATCCTTTATATACTGCAAATGAAGGTGTATTTATAGCAATAGTTTCTTCTGAAAAAGCAAATAAAATTGTAGCTAAAATGCAAACATTTAGTAATTGTAAATATGCTACAATAATTGGAGAGGTTGTAGAGGAACATCCAAAAAAAGTGGTTATTACAAATACTATGGGAGGAAAACGTGTAGTAAGCATGCAAGTAGGAGAACAATTACCAAGAATTTGCTAATCCCAAGCATTTTTAGTAGTTTCCTCTATTGTTGGTTTTTCATTTTTAATTCGGTTTTCTGGTTTTGAAATTTCCGATTTTTTAGGATTTATTATATCCTTAGTCCAATCTGTCATATTCAAATCATCCGTTTCACCCATTTGCATTAATATATCAAAAGTTTTTTTTGCTTCAAGTTCATCTACTAAACTAATTGCAGCACCTACATGCACTAAAACATAATCGCCAATTTTTGCTTCTGGAACCATAGCTAAGTTCACATCTTTTTTTATACCATCAAAATCTACTTTTCCTATTCTAAAAGTTGGATCTAATTCTGCTACAATTTCAATTAATTTTCCTGGTATTGATAAACACATACTTAACTGTTTTTTTGTTTATTTCTTTCTAATTCTGTTTCTAACCATTTATACCAAGTATCCATACCTTGACCTGTTGTTGCGGAAACTTCAAAAAATTGTAAATGATGGTTTACTTGTAATGCATATTTTTTTAGAGCTTCTAAATCAAATTTTAAATATGGTAATAAATCTATTTTATTAATAATACAAATATCTGCACTATGAAACATATCTGGGTATTTAATTGGTTTGTCCTCACCTTCTGTAATACTTATAATTACTACTCTTTTTTGTTCGCCAAGGTCAAACATAGATGGACACACCAAATTTCCAACATTTTCTATCATTAAAATAGAATCATCTTTAGGCTTTAATTGCTTTACAGCATCATAAATCATATCGCTCTCTAAATGACATCCTTTACCTGTATTCACTTGAATTACAGGCACATTTAATGCGTCAATTCTATTAGCATCGTTTAACGTTTGCTGATCTCCTTCGATAACATAAAACGGAAATTTTTCTTTTAAATCTTTAAGTGTTGTTTCTAAAATAGATGTTTTTCCTGAACCAGGAGAACTAACTAAATTTAGAGTAAAAATATTTTTCGCCTCAAAATAACCTCTATTTCTAGCAGCTTCGACATTATTTTTGCTTAATATGTCTCGCTCTAAATCAATAATCATTTTATCGCCATGGTGATGGTGATGATGATCGTGGTCGTGATCATGGTTATGTTGATGTTCATTTTCTTCGTGTTGATGAGGTTTATTTATTGAAACACCATCGGTTCCGCATCCGCAAACTCCGCACATAATTTTGTTTTTTTATATAACTTCTAATGATTTAACTCTTAATTCTTTACCTTGTAAAATATTCTTAAAATAACTATTGCATTTAGGACAGCTATCATACATTTTTTTCATACTATATATTGTATTACATTCTAAACATTCTGCTTTAGCATCTTTAAAATCTATTTCTAGTTTTGCATTTTCTAATACTGTATTTTTCACTGCAGTTTCCCATACGTATTCTAAAGATTCTAACTCGACTCCTGCAAGAGATCCAATCTCTAATTCAATAAGTTCTACACTTGTCTTATTTGCTTTTTCTGTTTCTTTTTTAGCAATGTTAATAATTCCCATTGCGATAGATAGTTCATGCATAATTTTCTAAAAAATAGATGCTGTAAATTTATACTTTTTTTTTATAATATTTATAAAAACTGTTTAAAAAGTAAGAAATAACCAATAAATTCCTATTACAATAGCAAATAATCCTCCTATAACACGAATTGCCTTAAAAAACATAGGGTTTTCTTTTTGCTTAGTTAAATATGTTAATTTACTTAAAACAAAAGCATATATTGTCATTGAAGCAACAGTTCCTAACGCAAAACCTAAAACATACTCAATACCTTCTGTATTTGTTTTAAAGCTTAAAGCTGGAAGCAATAATAAAAAATGAGCTACTCCTGCTAAACCATGTAAAAAGCCAATACCAAAGGAAGATATTACATTTTGTTTAATTGTTTTTTGATGCGTGTGTGTATGCTCTCTATGCTTTGTATGTTTGTGATTATGCGTATGGATATATATATCTTTTTCAGAATGAATATGCGGATGATTATGAACTTTTTTTTCTTTAAAAATTCTATAAAAAGTCCAAAGTCCAACTCCAATTAAAACAAAGGAAACTATTTGTTCGCTATGTTTCGAAATAGTTTCAACAGGTATAAAATCCTTAAAAAATAAAAATAATAATCCTATTAGTAGCATACCTAACAAGTGTCCTAAACCCCAAGCTATACCTATTTTCCAAACTTTTTTATCTGTTTCTATAACCAAAGGAGTTACTGCTGCTAGATGATCTGGTCCTGAGATAACGTGCAATGAAGATGAAATTGTTCCTGCAATAATAGGAATTGAAAAAGTCATGTTTTATATTTTTATATGAAAAATTAAAAACAAAAATACTATAAAATAATCTATTTTGTGAAAAACTATGTTAAAACAAAAAAGACTATCCATTTTAGATAGTCTCTTTTAAAAAATTTAGTTAGTAGCTTTTATTATTTTACTACCTTTTTTACAGCATTAACTCCTTTTTTTGCTGTTTCCTCTACTTTTTTTGCTCCTTCTTTTACTGCTTCTGCACCTTTGTTTGCAGTTTCTTTAGTTTTTTTTGCAGCACATTTAGCCTTACACTCTGCTTGTTTTGCTTTACATTTTAAGCAATTTGGATCTTTACAATCAGGGCTACATTTAGCATCAGAACATTTATGAGCTTTCACACCATCTTTATGAGCTGCACAACCATTTTTCTTACAGTCTGCATCACACACATGACCTTTAGCATCTCCTTTGTGAGCTGTACAACCGTTTTTCTTACAGTTCTCGTCGCATACATGTTTTGCAGTAGCATCATGTTTTACTTCGTTTTTTACCTCTTTTGCTGTTTCTTCAACTTTATCTTTAGCGTCATCTACTTTTTTCTTTTCATCTTTACAAGAAACTGCGACAACACTTACAAAAGCAAGTAATAATAATCCTTTTAATAATTTCATTTTTTTTGATTTTAATAGTTAATAGAAAATATATGGTGCAAATATATTATTTTACTATTAAAAAAATGATAAATATCACAGAAAAAGATAATTTATTTTGATATAGAAAAAGATTTCACTTCTTTACTATTATAAACATGGTATAAAGTACCATCCGAAATTTGGTTTACCACTGCTGCAATCTTTTTAGAATCTAGTTTTTTTGAGTCGTATTCAACCATAGCTAGACTATCTTTAAAACTCACTTTTACAAAATTTACACCGTTTGTTTTTGACAATTTTGATTGAATTAACCTTGCACAACCAATTTCACAGGTCATTCCCTTTATATTAAATTCAATTTTTTTTAAATTTTCTTTAGAGATTTCTTTTTTTACAACCTGTTTTTTAGTTGCTGGAGTTTGTTTTTTACTATTTATATTTTTCTCACACGAAAAAAACATAAAAGACAATAAAACCAATAAATATACCTTAGAAGTTTTCATTATTTAGGATAGTTATAATTAAAAGCACAAAGTTACGTCATTTATTCACAAAAAAGCTGCAATTTTGTAAATTAACATTCATTATGAAAAACAGCACTTTAAAATGGGTTTATTTAATACTACTTTCTTTAATTTGGGGAAGTTCTTTCATATTAATTAAACATGCTTTAACAGGTCTAACACCTATTCAAGTTGGCTCTTTACGGATTTTAATTACTGCCATTTTTTTGGTATTTGTAGGTTTTAAAAAACTTTCAAAGCTTAGTAAAAACAATTGGTACTACCTAACAATAACTGCTTTTTTAGGAACTTTTTTCCCTGCTTTTTTATTTAGTTATGCAATCACAAAAGTAGATAGTTCTTTAGCTGCAATTTTAAATTCGTTTACACCTTTTAATACTTTGATTTTTGGAGCTTTGGTTTTTGGGTTTTCGTTTCAAAAAAAACAAATTTTCGGAATTTTAATTGGTTTAATAGGTACTATTTTACTGATTTATAATTCCAATTCAGTTAGCTTAGAATATAATTTAATGCATGTTGGTTTTATTTTAATTGCATCGATTGGTTATTCCTTTAATGTGAATATCATAAAAAAGCATTTACAAGAAGTTAATGCCTTAGCAATCACTACTGCAAATTTTGTAGTCTTAATAATTCCTACTTTAATTGTTTTATATTTTTCGAATTTTTTTACTACATTTAAAATAACTCCAGAAACGAATAAATCTATTTTATATATTGTGATTTTAGCAGTTTTTGGCACTGCTATTGCAAAGACACTTTTTAATAAGTTAGTGCAAATTTCCTCGCCAATTTTTTCGGCATCTGTTACTTATTTAATTCCGATAACTGCCGTTATTCTTGGTGTTTTAGATGGTGAAAAAATATCGGTATTACAAATATTATCGGCTTTTATCATCTTTTTTGGTGTGTATTTGGTTAATCGCAAAAAGTAAGTTTGTTTATTTTCCAGTTCTACTTCTCTAAGAAATATTTAAAATTTAGTACATGATTTTGAAAGTTAACGATATCATTGTTCATTAAATTTTGCTGTAGAGAAACTATTATAGTAAACATAAAAAAAAGGTTTTCAAAAAATTGAAAACCCTTTTTATCTAATAGCAGTTTAATATAAAACTTATTCAAAATCTTTTTCTGAAACACTTTCATTTACTTTAATTTCAGATGTTTTAAACTCAAAAGCCATTGGTCCCATATTCATTTTCATTGTGTGTGAAAACTTAACACCATTTACTTCTTTATAATCTAAAAACTCAAATGTTTGCGACATTTCCTTTCCGTTTGGTGCTTTTTTTGTTCGTATTTCTTGCATTTTTAATCCTGACTCTACATCAAAATAAATTTTAGAATCACCATCTTTAATCACATAAGCATCTTTACCATTTAGATTTTCAATTGCTAGTAATTTTCCTGTTTTTGCAAGCCCTAATTCGGATATTGGTGTTACTTTCGCTTTAGCTTTTTCCAAATCCTTTCCTTCCAAAGGTTTCTTTTGTCCTCTCGCTTCGTCATAACCTGAAGTTCCGTTAAAAACTTTTTTAGACATTATCATTCCTCCCATTCCTACTGTTAAATAGGATTTATTTGGTTTCATATATTTCATAACCATATCTAATTTTCTACCTTGAAATTCTGCTTGAGCAACTTGTAAAAGCGTATTAACTGCATGTACTTTTTCTGCACCTCCAATTGCTTCGATATATTTATCTACAACGGTCTGTACGGTTACACCTTTAGGAA
>CAMZLT010000246.1 GCA_947311745.1 uncultured Flavobacteriaceae bacterium
GTATCAGCAGTATTTTTTTGTTATATTTTTTATTTCAATTACGATTAAAGGCAATTTTAATTTTAATGCCATTTACCTTACTAACACTATTTTATGTATTTCCGATTACCAAGTTTTCTTTACGTGAAAGAGCAGGAATGAAGTTGTTTTTAATAGCTATTTCTTGGGCAGGAATAACCGTTTTATTTCCGTTAATTCAGAATTATTTACTATTGCGAAATATAGATTATATTACTTTTTTACAACGATTCTTATTTGTTTTTGCAATTACAATTCCGTTTGACATACGAGATTTAAAATATGATAAACCATCGTTAAATACTATTCCGCAAGTAATAGGAGTTAAAAAATCTAAATATTTGGCAATAGCAATTATGCTGATATTTGTCTTTTTAGAAATTTTTAAACATCTGTTTTTTGATTTTTCTTTTATATCAGAAACACTATTTGTTTTTATTATTTCTGTGTGGTTAATTTATAATATTACGGTAAATAAAAACAAATATTATACTTCTTTTTTTGTAGAAGCAATTCCCATTTTTTGGTATTTAACACTTTATTTTTAGTCTTATCTAAAAAAATATTTATATTTGCATAAAAAATTATGTTATCAAAATCAGAAGAAGATTATTTGAAATCTATTTTTTTATTAGAATTGAATTCTACAACGAAGACTATTAGCACAAATCTTATTGCAGATCGTTTGCAAACAAAAGCTTCGTCTGTAACAGATATGATTAAAAAATTGCAACTAAAAAAATTAGTAATTTATACAAAATATAAAGGCGTTTCTTTGAGTAAATCAGGTAGAATACTTGCAGCAACAATTGTTAGAAAACATCGCCTTTGGGAAACTTTTTTAGTTTCAAAATTAAATTTTCCTTGGGATGAGGTACACGAAATTGCCGAACAACTAGAGCACATACAATCGGATAAATTAATTGATAAACTAGATTACTTTTTAGATTTTCCAAAACAAGATCCACATGGAGAACCAATACCAGATAAAAATGGTAAAATGCGAAAACAAAATTCTATTTTATTGTCTAATGCACATATAAATAAAAAATATAGCATTTGCGGTATTAAAAATAGTGAAGCATCTTTTTTACAATATATGGATAGTATTGATTTGAAAATTAATTCCGTTTTTACGGTTAGCAATCGTATTGATTTCGATGATTCTGTTTCTATTACTATACATAATTCCGATATTAATCTATCTAAAAAAGTTTGTGATAATTTATACATAAAAACACACTAAATTATGACTGAAATTATACAATATTTTGAATCTATTGATCCAGTTTTAGCTGCATTATATGCCACCTTATTTACTTGGTCATTAACCGCTTTAGGTGCAGCCTTAGTTTTTTTATTTAAAAAAATGAATCGTGCCGTTTTAGACGGAATGCTCGGATTTACAGGAGGTGTTATGTTAGCTGCTAGTTTTTGGTCTTTATTAGCTCCTGCAATTGAAATGAGTTCTGGCTCTGGTTTTACAAAGATAATCCCTGCATCAATTGGTTTTTTTTTAGGTGCATTATCTCTATTTGCTTTAGATAAAGTTTTACCACATTTACATATTAATTTTAAAGAATCCGAAGCAGAAGGTGTTAAATCACCTTGGCACAGAACAACGCTTTTGGTTTTAGCAATTACGCTGCATAACATACCAGAAGGTCTTGCTGTTGGTGTACTTTTTGGTGGCGTTGCAGCAGGTTTTGATGGTGCTACAATCGGAGGTGCTGTTGCTCTTGCAATTGGTATAGGATTACAAAATTTCCCTGAGGGATTTGCTGTAGCAATGCCTTTACGACGACAAGGTTTAAGCAGGTTTAAAAGTTTTTGGTATGGGCAACTTTCAGCAATAGTCGAGCCAATTGCAGGCGTCTTAGGTGCTTATGCAGTAATAACTTTTAAACCTATATTGCCTTATGCACTTGCGTATGCTGCAGGAGCAATGATTTTTGTTGTTGTAGAAGAAGTTATTCCTGAAACCCAACGGGATAAATATACCGATATCGCAACTATGGGATTAATAGTTGGTTTTATTTTAATGATGGCAATGGATGTAGGTTTGAGTTGATATTTTATATATTTTTTTGATATAAATATCTGTTTTATTAGCGATTTGTATAAATATAGTAGCTAATTTCAAACCGCTTATCTTTCAATTTATACAATTGTGTGGTATAATAGTCCAAAAGAAATTGGAATATTTTTTCTTTAGATAAATAATTAAAAATCATGATTTATTTAGTGTCAGTTATAAAAGTTGGGGATTAATGTTATATTTGGTGTCAAAAAGATATAATCTTGACAGACTTTTTTTTACCGAAAGATCTATTATTACATGTATTGAAATAAAAAAGCAAATCTAATTTCTCAGATTCGCTTTCAAAAAACTAACAACTTACTATCCCTTTTATTCTTTTATAAATTTTGCTTTCATCGTTTTTCCGTTTTCTAGCTTTACTTTAAATAAAAGAATGTTTCCTGTTTTAGCATTAACATTAGAAAGTATCTCTAAAGAGCTATTGGTTTTGATATTTACTAATTGCCTTCCTAATAAATCATAAATTTGAATAGCATTAAAAATACTTCCGTTTAATGTAGAAACTTGTATATCTCCATCGGAATTAGTGCTAATTAATAATTTTTCATTACGTGTATTTATAGTATCTACTGCGAGTGCATTTCTGTTAAAAATCAATTCAAATCGATCGTTAATTACATTAGTATCTGTGCCTAAATAATTAGGATTAAATTCGTAATCACTATGTTGTAAATCGTGTTGAATATTTAGTAAATTATCTTTTAAAATTACCGAAACACCTTCTAAATTTTCAAAATGATCGATACCAATTTTAAGTATATTTGCTTGTGCATCATTTAGGTACAATCCTAATGGAATTACCTTTGTTTCTGTAAGAACACCATTATCAGCAATAGCTAAGCGTTCGTTATTATTACCAATAGAATAAAAACCAATTCCGTAATAATCACCCAATCTTTTTGCATCTAATTTTGCATCAAAATTTTCTGTTCCGTTTGGAGTGGAATTCAAGGCTATTTGGCTAAAATATCCTAAATTAGAAGCTAAATTAATCCAAATTTTATCATTATTACTTGGTGTTCTAAAATCGGTATTGTTTCCTGTAACACGCATACTATTGTTAAAAGTTATTGTTCCGTTTGCGGTAGCATCTACAAAAAATCCTTGTCCTGTTGCTAAAAAGCCATTCAAATTATTAATATCGTTTCCTGCATAAGCAGAAGTACAGGTATTTACAGAACAAACAATGTAATCATCATTTTCGTAAGCACTTCCTACAATTGGCGAATTATGTGTCCAAACATACACCGAATTTGCATTAGGATTTACAGTATTATCTAGCAATGCTGCGATAGATATGGCACTTGGATATGGATTACCAACCAAAGCGTTATCATCGTCAATTCCTCCTACATTATAATATAATGTTTGTGTTTGTACACCTGTATTAAAAGCACCATTAAAATTAACCATACCAATAAAACCACCCGTATAATCTATATTTGACCTTCCTTTTATAGCGTAACCTCTCGCTATTTCCATTTGTTGCGATGTATCAGGTATCAAGTGCCAATCTTGTACTGTTGCGTCAAAACCCCAAATTCTAGTCATATTTGCCCAAGAATTTAATACGGATAAGCTACTGTTTTGAACTGGAGATGAAATATAAGTAAACCTATCATCGTCTAATAGCGGTGTAGTTTGTATAGATGTAGTAAAACTACCAGTACCTAAAATTTCAGAAGCATCGGATACTTGCACAAAAGATGCCTCATGGTTTAGCACAAAGCTTCCATCGTTGTATAAATTGTTTTCTAATTTAACGTATTGATTAGAATTTACCGTAACGGTTGTACCTGCTTTGATTTTACACATACAAGCATCGATATTTGCTGTATTTGTATTATAACTGGAATCAAAAACAGCAATTCTTGTGTTGTCAGGAAGACCATTAGACCAAATAGTTCCATTCCAATTTGTTGCGTCTCCACAAGGGTTATCGTACGCATATATTTTGTAATAATCTGCTGCATTATCTCCATTTTCAAAAACACGAATATACAAGGTGTCTGTAGGATTTAAACCAGTTAATCGAATTCTTGAAAAATTATTAGTACTGCTATTATCATCACAAGCTAGTTCGGTTAATGCACCACAATTTCCGCTAAAAATTTGTAAAACAGAATCGGTTAAAAACGAACCACTTGCCAAAGCAGTTTCGATAGTTATATTACCAGAAGCAGGAACTTGAGCGGTAAACCAAGTATCGACTGTGGTGTTAGAATTACTTGCACAACTTGGTAATGGTAAAACACCTGAGGCAGTTGCACCAAATAAAGTTTTCGTTTCGGTATATTCATCGTAAACACCAACGGTTAAATTAATAGCGTCTGCACAAATATCATTTGCTGCCGTTTCTGCTACGGTAAGTCTAAAAATATGGTTGTCTGACCAATATTGTGTAGTAGAAAAACGCAAGACATAATTTGTACCAGCAAGTAAATCGTAAAATATTGGATCTCCGTTAGAGCAATTTATCTCTGTACCGTTACAAACATCGTATAAAGTAAAATATTTTCGATTATTGCCATAGGTTACATGCAGATTTCCTTTTACAGGCATGGTAAAATTATACCATAAGTCTAACCAAGAATCGTTTACATTTTCACAACTAGAAAGCGTATTACTCAAAGAGGATTTTTGATTATTTGCAGTTACTTCGGTATAGGTAGTGGAGGTTACTACTATATTTTCTGAATTTGCACAAGTATCATTAAGTGCCGTTTCAAAAGCTTGTATTCTAAAAGTATCATTATTTGACCAATATTGCGTGTTAGCATAGCGTAAAATATAGGTTTGTCCTGCACTTAACGAATAAAAATAGTTAGTTCCTTTAAAACATTTTATTTCCGTACCATTACAAGTATCGTATAGCGTAAAGTTTTCTTGATTGCTTGCATAAGTAATACGAACATTGCCATCTACTGGCATGGTAAACGAATAGTATAAATCATGCCAAACATCGTTTACATTTTCGCAACTAGAAAGTGTATTACTCAAAGTAGATTTTTGGCTATTTGCAGTTACTTCGGTATAGGTTGCAGTGGTTACTACTATGTTTTCAGGAGTTGCACAAGTATCGTTAAATGCAGTAGCAAAGGCTTGTATTCTAAAGGTATCATTATTTGACCAATATTGGGTTTTAGCATATCGCAAAATGTAGGTTTGTCCTGCACTTAACGAATAAAAATAGTTAGTTCCTTTAAAACATTTTATTTCCGTACCATTACAAGTATCGTATAGCGTAAAGTTTTCTTGA
>CAMZLT010000247.1 GCA_947311745.1 uncultured Flavobacteriaceae bacterium
ATTTACCAACAAACAGGAAATTATAAAAAGGCAATTCTACAATATGAAAAAAGCTTAAAACAAAAAAAATCGGCATTTATAAAAGAGAAATTAGCAAAATCGTATCAAAATTATGGTAATTTAGAAAAAGCTATTCCGTTATTTAACGAAATACTTAGCAAAACACCAAATAATATGCTGCTAAAATATTATGTTGCGAAACTGTTTTATACCAAAAAAATGTATGATGATGCTACTGTTTTATTTGATTATTTACATAAAAAAGATAGCTTAAATTCAAATTTTACCTATTATTTAGGACGGGTTTTTCAAGAAACCAACAAACCAATAAGAGCAAAACAATATTATTTAAAAACCGTTTTGTTAGATAGTAATTTTATCAAACCATATTTTAGATTGGTAAAAATATACCATAAAACCAAACAATACGATTCTACTTTTTACTTTTTAAACAGAGGCTTAAAAATACAACCAAAATACAAATCGCTTAACCAAATAAAAGCTAAAATACAGTTTTCGTATGGTGAATATAAAAATGTAATCAAACAAGTTAATCGTTTAGATAGTTTAAACATAAACACTAGTTTTTACCAACAATTACAAGGCTTGTCGTATTTTCATAATAAAGAATACCAAAAAGCACAAAAAACTTTTCAGAAAATACTACAAAACAGAAAAGCCGATGAAAAAACCATTTACTATCTAGCTCTTTCGCATAAAGAACTTAAAGAATACAAACTGGCAAGTATGTATTTGAATTTATCTATTAATATGCAACAACCAAAATTGGATGAAGAATATTATAATTTAGGTTTAATTTACAAGGAAATAAAAAATCCGAAAGCAGCTATTAAAGCCTTTAAAGAAGCAACAAAATCAAACAAATACCATAGAAATGCCTTATACGAATTAGCTGTTTTAAGCGAAAATTACTATAAAGACAAAAAAATAGCTTTAAAATTATACCAACAATATTTAGATAATTTTGAAGGAAATAATAAACAACAAGCTGCTTTTGTAAAACAACAATTAAACAAAATAAAAACCAAATTGTTTTATAAAAAATAAGCGTATTTTTGTAGTAAAATTGGGATTGCTTATTTTATGATGCGTTATTTGTTTTTATTATTGGTCTTTGTACAACTGTTGGTTTTTTCACAACAAGAAAAAAAATATCGTGTTAAAAATATTGGTGTTAACGATCAAAACACTACTTTTTCAACTTCGTATTTTAAAGATGGTTTTGTGATTTTTACAACACCAAAAAAACGCTTAATGTTAAATAGTCAACGACGTAGAATAAAACGCAGACTAGCACGAATGCGTAAAAAAAGACGCGAACGTGTTTCAAAAAGAATAGAACGCAGAAAACATAAAATCCTACGAAGCGATTTAGAGTTTTATATTGGTTTTGCAAATACAAATGGCGAAATTGTAAAAGCAAAACCCTTAAGTTGGCAAATAAATACAACAAACGATGAGTTAGATGCGTGTTTTTCTAAAAATAAAAAAACAGTCTATTTTACTAGAAACCTCAACAGTAACAAAAAGAAAACCCATTTAGCCATTTTTAAAGCAGATGTTATTAGTGCAGGATATTGGATTAACATTACTAAACTTCCGTTTAATAGTAAAGATTTTTCTGTTGGGTATCCTACACTAAGTAGCGATGAACGTTTTTTGTATTTTGCCTCGGATAGAGATGGTTCTTTAGATATTTTTAAGGTGAAAATATTAGGCGAAAATTCCTTTAGCGAACCCATAAATTTAGGTTCAAAAATAAATACAGATAAAACAGAAACAACTCCTTTTATAAAAAACGATACTTTGTATTTTTCGTCAAATGGAAGGAAAGGCTTTGGTAAATTAGACGTTTTTTATATTGATGTAAAACAACAATTAAAAGTAAAAAATCTAGGGAAAGATATTAACTCTACTAATAATGATTTTGCTTTTAAGATAAACACTACTGGTAATTTTGGTTATTTTACTTCGGATAGACCTAACGGAAAAGGTAAAAATGACAGCTATTTTTTTAAAGAAATAATTCCTAAAAAACCAAAAAAGGAAGTTACAATTAAGAAAAAAAATGTGGTAAAAAAGAAACCTATTCCGAAAAGGAAAAAAGAAAAATTTATCCTTGCACAAGGTAATAAATTAACCGAAAAAGAATACGAAAGATGCAGCGTATTATTAGAAAACGTACCTAATATTTTGTTTGATTACGATAAATCGTATATTCGTGCAGACGCCGCTCGAATCTTAGACGAAGTAATACATATAATGAATCGTTGTCCGAATATTCACGTTTTAGTCAGTTCGCATACCGATAGTAGATCCTCGGCAAGCTATAATAAAAAACTCTCGCAAAAACGAGCACAATCTACCGTAAATTACATATTACGAAATGGTAAATTTAAGCCCATTCGTGTTAAAGGAATTGGTTATGGCGAATCCAGACTAAAAAATAAATGTGCAGATGGTATTAAATGCACACCAAAAGAACACGAAATAAACAGACGAACAGAGTTTGAAATTTCCAATTTTTATTAACCAAGAAATACCTTAATTTCTAGGGTTTCGAAATAAACCTAATAAAAATATTTTCAAATTCCCTTAAATTTAGGTATTGTAAAATAACTATTTTAACTTAAAAGAAATAATATAGTAGTGAATTTTACAAACTAAATTTTTCTATTTCATACTAAAAATGTATTACTACATTTTACACTTTAAGCATAAAAGTGATAAAATTTTATGAGTTTTTCACGAATAATAACGGTAAAAAACACTTCAATAATACTTCATTAAATCATAATTATAAGGTTTAATGGTTTATACTAATACTACATAAAAAATTCACAACACATTCATGTGTAATTTTGGTCTATAAAATTTTAACAATATGAAAGAACTTGCCAAAATAAAAAACCCACTACAACAAGAGTATAATATATTACTTCGTTTTATAAATGAAAATAAAAAAAATAGTAAAGACGAAGGTATTAATAAAGATTTACAAGCAATTAAAAATATTTATACAAAACACAAAAAAATACAAAACAAATTAATTCCATTGATGAAAGAATTACAGAACAATAAACACGTTGTGTCTTTTTAATTGTAAGTATTTATTAAATCACAATAAATTTGAATACAAAATAGATTGCTGTTGCATAGTTTTAGCTAAATTTATATCTTTGTTACTTACAAATAAACAAAATATGGAAAATTTTATTGAAATTACCGAAACTACTGACCAACAAAAATTAGCGTTCTATAAAAAAACCTATACACACGTTGCTTATGGTGTACTTGCTTTTATATTAATTGAATACTTTTTTTTAACAACTCCTGCAATTGTGAATGCAGCTCTTTCTTTAACAGGAGGGAAAATGTGGTTGTTAATGTTAGGTGGTTTTATGCTTGTAACAACTGTTGCTGAAAAAATGGCAATCAATTCACAAGACCGAAATAAACAATACTTAGGTTTTTTGCTATACATCATTGCCGAAGCATTTATTTTTGTTCCTATATTATACATTGCTATGAGCTTAACCGACGGAGCAAATATTATTAAACAAGCTGCTGTATTAACCCTTGCTCTGTTTACAGGATTATCAGGTGTAGTTTTCTTTACAAAAACGGACTTCTCTTTTCTTAAAAATATAATAATAATTGGAGGGTTTATAGCTATCGGATTAATTGTTGCAGGCACTTTATTTGGATTTGATTTAGGTCTTTGGTTTTCGGTTGCAATGGTTGGTTTAGCTGCAGCTTCTATTTTATATCAAACATCAAAATTAACAGAAATTTATAGTCAAAATCAATATGTAGCTGCTGCTCTTGGACTTTTTGCTAGTTTAATGCTTCTATTTTGGTATATCTTGCGAATTTTTATGTCTAGAGATTAAAAATCTCATGCACTTAAAAAAAGGAAATACTATCGGAATTCTAGCACCTGCTGGTTTTTTAAAAGAATCCGAAAGTATAGATAACTCTATTGAACTATTACAATCTTGGGGTTTAAAAGTTAAACTAGGAAAACACGTATTTAATAAACACAACCATTTTGCAGGAACGGATTTAGAAAGAATAGCTGATTTTCAGAATTTTTTAGATGATGAAAACATACATGCAATTTGGTGTGCAAGAGGTGGTTACGGAAGTATTCGTATAATTGATAAATTAGATTTTTCAAAATTTATAAAAAATCCTAAATGGATAATTGGTTATAGTGATATTACCGTTTTTCATTTAGCAGTACAGCAATTAAAACAACAAAGTGTACACAGTTTTATGCCAACAAGCATAAAAACCTTAACCAATGCTAAAAATGCGGTAACAAATTTTAAAAATATCCTTTTCGGAAAGCAAATAAGTTACAATATAAAACCAAATCCAAATAATAAATTAGGTAAAGTAACGGCGAAAATTATTGGCGGAAATTTATCTATATTAAACAGCTTAACAGGAACAAAATATGGGTTAAAACCAAAAAATCATATTCTATTTATAGAAGAAATAGGTGAATATAAATACAATATCGACAGGATGTTACACACTTTAGAATTAAACGGTTATTTTAAAAACTGCGTTGGCTTAATCGTTGGATCTTTTACAAATATACCTAAAAACACACCTTCTTTTAACCAATCTATTCCTAAAATTATTTTACACTTTACAGCAAAATATAATTTTCCTGTATGTTTTGATTTTCCTGCTGGACATATTGCAAATAATAATCCTATTTTATTTGGAAAAAAAGCCGTTTTAAACATACAAAAAAATATGGTTACCTTAAATTTTTAATATGGCAGAGCATTACGATTTAGGAGTAACAGGAGAAAAAATTGCCGCAGACTTTTTAATAAATAAAGGCTATAAAATTATAGAAAAAAATTACCGATTTAAAAAAGCAGAAATTGATATTATTGCTCAAAAAAACAATGTGTTAATTTGTGTAGAAGTAAAAACACGAACCACAACTTATTTTGGAAATCCGCAAGATTTTATCCATGCTAAAAAAATAAAATTACTAGTAAGTGCAATGGATAATTATGTAACATCCAAAGATTTAGATATAGAAGTACAATTTGATATTATTGCAATTGTTAAAAATAAAAACCAAACTTATATAGAACATATAGAAGATGCTTTTTTGTATTTTTAACCAAAGAAAATATTAGTGTTTCGTGTGAATTTTTATGTATAAAAGATATAATTTTTATCTAATACCATTGTGATATAAAATAGTCCAATAAATCACTTGTCTCTTTAAAATAACAAAAGCGAATTGAAATTAATTTCAATTCGCTTTTAAATTTATGTGTATTTATTATTTTTTACAAATTTGCTTTTAAAAATTCTCTATTTAATCTTGCTATATTGGTAAGAGAAATTCCTTTAGGACATTCGATTTCACAAGCACCTGTATTAGTACAATTTCCAAAACCTTCGGTATCCATTTGTTTTACCATATTTAAAACTCTATCTGCAGCTTCTATTTTACCTTGTGGTAATAAAGCAAACTGACTAACTTTAGCAGAAACAAACAGCATAGCACTAGAGTTTTTACACGTTGCTACACAAGCACCACAACCAATACAAGATGCTGCATCCATTGCTTCATCTGCATCGTGTTTAGGTATTAAAATGGCATTTGCATCTTGTGTGTTACCAGAAGTTGGTGCAGAAATATAACCACCAGCTTGTTGAATACGCTCAAAAGATGTTCTATCTACTACTAAATCTTTTATAATAGGAAAAGCATTTGCTCTAAAAGGTTCGATAGTTATGGTATCGCCATCGTTAAACATACGCATATGCAGTTGGCAAGTTGTAATGCCTCTATCAGGACCATGAGCTTCGCCATTTATGTACATAGAACACATACCACAAATTCCTTCACGACAATCGTGATCAAATGCTACAGGTTCTATATCTTTTGCAACTAATTGCTCATTTAAAACATCGATCATTTCTAAAAATGACATGTGTTCGGAAATATCAGTAACCTTATAATCTACCATTTTACCTTTGGCTTTTGGTCCTTCTTGTCTCCAGATTTTTAATGTTAAATCCATATTTTTACTATTAAAAGTGATGTTAAAATAAGGTGTCCTTATTTAAAATTTTATATTATCTTCTCCTATTTGTGCTATTTCCATATCTTTACTATCAAACTCTACATCTAATCCTTTTGTTTTTGAAAGGACAAAGTTTAATAAAGCAGTACTAACTAATCCGAAAATAAATCCTATTGTTGCGTACAAGATAGGAATTAAAATCATTGCAAAACCAGTTCCCAGCGAACTACCTAATCCGTATGCAGAACCGCTTGATAAACCAGTAGCGGTAACAAGCAAAATCATTGGTATAACAATAATTAATGAAAATAAAGCCATTACACCAGCATAAACTACTCCTGCTTTAACAGGATCAATTCTTTTTAAGGTTAATTTTAATCTTGCCATTTATACATTATTTATAACTTCTAGTTTTTAGTTCAATATCTTTAAATTCTAGGTGTTCTTTATGTAGAACTGCTTGGCTAGGTTCACCTGTATATTCCCAAGCAGCAACATACGCGTATTCTTTATCATTACGAAGTGCTTCGCCTTTTTGTGGTCCTTCGGTTTCTACGGATTCTTCTCTAAAGTGTCCACCACAAGATTCTTTTCGGTTTAAAGCATCTAAAGCAAATAACTCGCCTAATTCTAAAAAGTCTGCAACTCTACCTGCTTTTTCTAGCTCTTGATTAAATTCATTTAGTTTACCAGTAACTTTTACGTTTTTCCAGAAATCTTCTCTAATTTCTTTAATTTCAGCAATTGCTTCTTTTAGATGTTTCTCGTTACGAGCCATTCCTACTTTATTCCACATTACTTTACCAAGTTTTTTATGAAAATAATCTACAGAATGTGTTCCGTTATTATTAATAAAGAAATCTAAACGCTCTTTAACCGCTTTTTCTGCCTCGTCAAACTCTTTAGTGTCGGTTGGTATTTCTCCTGTTCGGATTTCATCGGCTAAATAATCGCCAATGGTGTAAGGTAATACAAAATAGCCATCAGCAAGACCTTGCATTAATGCCGAAGCACCAAGCCTGTTTGCTCCATGGTCAGAAAAATTAGCTTCACCAATACAATACAGACCAGGAACGGTTGTCATTAAGTTATAATCTACCCAAACACCACCCATTGTGTAGTGCGTTGCAGGATAAATCATCATTGGTGTTTTATATGGATTTTCGGCAACGATTTTTTCGTACATTTGGAATAAATTTCCGTACTTTTCTTCAATTACTTTTTCTCCTAATTCAATTATTTTATTTTTTGAAGGATTTTTATCTCCGTGAAGTAATGCTTGTTCTTTACCATATCTTTCAATAGCAGATTTAAAGTCTAAATAAACAGCTTCACCTGTTTTATTTACACCGTACCCAGCATCGCAACGTTCTTTTGCTGCTCTTGATGCAACATCTCTTGGTACTAAATTACCAAAAGCAGGATACCTTCTTTCTAAGTAGTAATCTCTATTTTCTTCTGGAATTTCTGTTGGTTTTAGTTTTCCTTCGCGAATTGCTAAAACATCCTCCATATTTTTAGGCACCCAAATTCGTCCGTCATTACGTAAAGATTCGGACATTAAAGTTAATTTAGATTGGTAATCACCACTTCGTGGAATACAAGTAGGATGAATTTGTGTATAACAAGGATTTGCAAAAAACGCTCCTTTTTTATGAATTTTCCAAGCTGCAGTTGCATTAGAACCCATTGCATTAGTTGATAAATAATATACGTTTCCGTAACCTCCAGAAGCAACGACAACAGCGTGAGCAGAGTGTCTTTCAATTTCTCCTGTGATTAAATTACGAGCAATAATTCCTCTAGCTTTACCATCTACCACAACAACATCAAGCATTTCATGACGGTTGTGCATTTGTATTTTACCACGAGCAATTTGTCTATTCATTGCAGAGTATGCTCCTAAAAGTAATTGCTGGCC
>CAMZLT010000248.1 GCA_947311745.1 uncultured Flavobacteriaceae bacterium
AATACTTAACTAAAACTTCGGGTAAAAGTAATTTAGCAATAGGTAATAAATCGATTGTAGACATCTGTTTTTTTTATAACAAATATCAAACTATTTTTTTAAAACTCCACAAGTTTTGCACTTGATCCATAAAAAGACCATTTTTATCTCCTTGACCTCCAAAACTTTCTACGCCTGTATTTACAAAAGCAAGTTCCCAACCTTCTGCAATCATTGCATTAATTTTAGAGCTAATTATAGCATCGTTTGTTGCAATATTTTGAAAACGAATACCTCCAACATTAAAAAAGTTTAAAAGTTTTGTTTCGTCAAAACCTTTAACACGCATTTCTTTTCTTTTGGATTTGTTTCTTTTATTACTTTCCTCAGTTTGTGTAGAAGTGTAGGTTTTGTAATCTCTTGCGTCGTTAGCCGAGATAATTCTAGATCTACCCAAACCATTAGGTACAATCGATTCAACACTTGTAATTACTTTGTACTCTACTTGTTGTGCATAAGACACCAGTTGAAATAAAATGGCAAATGTTACTACTAATACTAATTTTTTCATTTTGTTTAAGTTTTAATTATATTTGATATACAAATTTACATAAAATCTACATATTCTGTGTAAAATGCACATAATCTTTTATAATTGTTTTTAAGTACACCGAATTAGGCATTTCTCCTTTACTTGTTTTGGTAATTTCCTCTATTTTTATACGTAATTTATCAATAGTTTTATAATCTCGACTTTTACTTGCTGTTAAAAAAGTCTCTTTAATAATTCGCATATCATTATCGGTAAGATTAATAACCGAAGGAAAAGTTGCTTGGTATTCTTTTTGTGTTTCTTCTAATATAGAATGGTTAATTTTATGTCTGTTTTTTAAACTAACCACAGCAGTGCCAGATGCCATATCGCCCATTCGTTGGTTGTTTTTACTTGCAATAATGGTAATGATACCAACAATTGGAGTTAAACCCATTAACCAAATATCAACAATTCTAAAAATCCATCTTGCAAAATAATCGCCAAAACCAGCAGCATAGCCATCAATTTTTATCACTTTTATTTTTAAAACTTTTTTACCCAAAGTTTGACCACCTAAAAATATTTCGGAATATAAAGTATAGGTGTAAGCAGGTAACAAAAGTAAGCTGTAAATTGCCATTTTACTCCAATAATTCATACTATAACTGATTATATCTAAAGTATCTATCATTTTAAACATAATGTAGGTGAAGGAAACAATAATAAATAAATCTAAAAATGCAGCAAGTAATCTTTCGCCAAGACTAGCAAGTTGCATTTCGATATTAACATTTTGCGTGGTATTTATTTGTATGTTACTCATTTTTTATATACTTTCGTTCTTCTATGCGAGAGGCTGCTTTTATAAAACAAAATAAAGACAAATGGTTAGAGTTTGAATCCCAAATTTTTGGAAACTCAACTTCTAATCCAGATGAACTATCAAGTTTATACATTCATTTAATGAATGACTTAGCGTATGCTCAAACATATTACCCCAAAAGTAAAACAATTCTTTATTTAAACAACCTTGCAGCGAAAACTTTTCAAAAAATTTATGCAACTAAAAAAGATGAAGCCAATAGATTAGTGCGTTTCTTTAAAACGGAAGTACCTTTAATTTTATACGATTATAGACGATATTTGTATTATGCTTTTGCTTTTTTTATAGTTTTTGTAGCTGTTGGCGTAATTTCATCAATAAAAGACGATAATTTTATACGATTAGTATTAGGTGATTATTACGTAAATATGACACTTGAAAATATCGAAAAAGGCGATCCTGTTGCAGTTTATAAAAGTGGTTCAAATTGGGGGAGCCATATCGGAATTACCTTAAATAATATTCGTGTAGGGTTTTACAATTATATTTTAGGCTTTTTTGGTGGTTTAGGAACGATTTATATTTTATTTGAAAATAGTGTAATGCTAGGAGCATTTCAATATATGTTTTATAAGCACAATGCTTTTTGGCCAAGTGTTCGTGGTATTTGGATTCACGGTGCAATGGAAATATTTGCAATCGTTGTCGAAGCAATGGCAGGATTAATTTTAGGAGCAAGTATTTTGTTTCCGCAAACCTATTCCAGATATGAATCCTTAAAAAAAGGTGTAAAAGTATCTTTAAAAATATTTTTGAGTACCTTTCCGTTTACCATTGCCGCAGGATTTTTAGAAGGATATATCACACGATATAGCAATATAATGCCAAATTGGTTGTCCATAGGGATTATAATAACCACATTAAGTATCATAACCTATTACTATTTTATTTATCCGAAAGTAGTATATAAAGCCAAACAAAAAGAATATGCAACTATTAAAACGACGTAGATTTAGTGATAATTTTAACGACACGTTTTCCTTTGTAAAATTATACGGAAAACATTTTTTTAAAAACTATTTTATATTAAATGGTTTGCCTTTAATTTTTATGCTGGTAGTGCTATATTTTTTTACGACTACTTTTATTGGATTGAGTACTTTTCAAAATGGCGATACTGGTAAAATAATAGAAGATTATATTGCTAATAATGCTGTGGTTTTTGGACTAATTGTTGTCGTTTCGGTGATTGTTTTGTTTATATTCGCAATTATACAGTATACTTTTGTGCCTATATACATGATTTTATACCAACGTAATAACGGTATAAATTTTACGTCAAAAGATATTTTTGATGTAATGTTTAAAGAAAAAATAGGGAAAATTTTAATTTTTATGTTCGTAAGTTTCCTATTGCTAATTCCAACTATTATCGTAGGAGGGATTTTAGGACTCTTACTATTAATAACCATTTTCGGAATTATATTCTTATTCGCTTACATATCAATGTTTTATAATAATGCTATGTTTGAATATTTAGAAACCGATAAAGGAATTTGGGAATGTTTTGGTTATTCCTTTGATATGTTAAAAGTAAAATTTTGGGATAATGTTGGTGCAATAGGATTATTTATGTTATTATCCAGCTTTGTTAGTGGCGGAATTTCATTAGTAACCAATATGATTTCTATGGTGTTTGCTGCAAATACCGCTAATCGTAGTGAACAAGAAACTATGATGATGTTAGCAATGCTCGTTGCTTTTATTATTTCAAAAACCATAAGTATTTTTGTGCAAACTATAATACAATTAGCACAAGCAATGGTATATTATAGTGTTAAAGAAGAATTGGAAAATATTGTTACCGTTTCCGAAATTGATAAAATAGGTTTAGGTGAATAAATATATTTTATACATATTTTTAGTACTAAATTTAATTTCTTTTTCGCAAAAAAAAGAAATTAAAACCGATGTAGATAGTAATATTGTCATACGTAAATTACCAGATAATTTTAAAGATACTTATAAAGATGCTGTTTTTGTTTACGATTATAATTTCGATCCAAATCAGCGTAGTCTTTGGGAACAATTTACACATTGGCTTGAAGAAAAGATGAAAGAATGGTTTGGTTTAGTTGATGAAAAAGAAGCTGCAAATTTCACCAATAATTTTATTAAAATACTATATTATTTGGTGTTTATAACTGTTTTGTATTTTATTATTAAAACTTTTATGAATAAAGAAGGAAACTGGGTTTTTGGTAGAAATTCCGATTCCTTAAATATAAAAGCAACCGTTTTAAAAGAGGAATTATTAGAAACAAATTACGATACGCTTATTGCAAAAGCAAAAGAAAAAAATGATTACCGTTCTGCTATTCGTTACCATTACCTTAAAACGCTAAAAGAATTAACCAAGGCAAATTTAATTGAATGGGATAACGAAAAAACAAATTACGACTACCAATACGAAATAAAAAATGCGGATTTACGCGAAAAATTTACCTATATTTCGTATGTTTTTGATTACTGTTGGTATGGTGAATTTACTATAAGCGAAAGTGCTTTTACAGATGCAGAACAAAAGTTTAACCAATTAACACAACAAATAAATGGGTAAACTTAAAATATATATTTTTCTGTTTGTGTTGTTGATAGGCTTGCTGTTTGTGGTAGAATCTAACAAGCCAAAACCAATTGATTGGACACCATCCTTTAATCGAAACCACAAAAAACCTTGGGGAACTTATATATTATTTAAAGAACTGAAAAATATTTTTCCAGATACTAAAATTGAAGTCATAAAAAAAACACCGTACGAATTACTTCGTTATAAATATTACAGTAAAAACGAATCTAAAAAAGCCTATATTTTGCTTAATAATTATCTAGATATAGACAAAAAATCTTTTGAAAAATTATTAGAATTTGCCAAAAAAGGAAATACGGTTTTTATGGCAGCAACTTCCATTCCTAAATTTATACGTGATACCTTAAATTTTAAAACTAAAGATTCGTATTATTATTCGTATAAAGATTCCGCAAAGAAAGAAATGTACCTTACAAATAAGTACCTTAAAAAAGAAAAATTTATTTATAATAAAGGATTTGAAAGTGTGTATTTTGACAGTTTACCTGCAAGTACAGCAACAATTTTAGGATATCATAATTATAAAAAAAAGGATTTTATAAACTATGCAAAAATAAAATTTGGAAAAGGCGAATTCTACATTCACTTACAACCTTATGCCTTTACTAATTACCATTTGTTAAAAGAAAACCATCATAAATACGCTACAAATGCCTTATCGTATATCGATGTAGATAAAATTTATTGGGATAGTAAGATAAAATCCGATTTAGATATTTCCGATAATAAATTGCGATATATCTTAAAACAACCAGCGTTAAAATGGGCTTGGCGTTTATCTTGGCTTGGAATTATAATTTTTATTATTTTCCGTGCTAAACGAAAACAACGAATTGTTCCGATTATTAAAAAATTGCCAAACACTTCTATTGCATTTGCTAAAACTATTGGTAATATGTATTTCAATCAAGGTAAACCAAAAGATATAATAAACAAAAAAATAACCTTCTTTTTAGAATATATCCGAAACACCTATTTATTAGATACGCAAAATTTAAACGAAGAGTTTCGTAAGCGTTTGTACCATAAAACAGGAGTGCCAAAAAATGAAATAAACCGATTAATTAATTATATAATTGAATTACAAAAACGAGACGAACCACAAGAACATGCTTTGGTTACACTTAATAAACTAATTGAAAAATTTTATAAAAAAACAAAAATGTAATGGAAGATACTACAGAAAACACACCAGAGCAAAATAATAACATCAATTTTGAAAACAGAATTGATTTATCCGAATTGCAACAAAGCGTTAAAGATATTCGTGCAGAATTACACAAAGTAATTATCGGTCAGCGTGAAATGATAGATATGCTTATTGCTACGGTTTTATCTAATGGTCATTCTTTAATCGAAGGAGTTCCAGGTGTTGCAAAAACAATAACTGCAAAATTAATGGCACAAACCATGCAAGTAGATTTTAGCAGAATTCAGTTTACACCAGATTTAATGCCTTCGGATATTTTAGGAACTTCGGTTTTTAATATGAAAAAAAACGAATTTGAATTTAAACAAGGACCTATTTTTTCAAATATTATACTAATCGACGAGATTAATCGTGCACCTGCAAAAACACAAGCAGCTTTGTTTGAAGTTATGGAAGAACGACAAGTTACCATAGACGGAAAAACCTATAAAATGGAAAAACCGTTTTTAACTTTTGCAACCCAAAACCCGATAGAGCAAGAAGGAACCTATCGTTTGCCAGAAGCACAATTAGATCGTTTTTTGTTTAAAATTGAAGTAGATTATCCTACTTTAGAAGAAGAATTTGAAATAATTGAAACGCATCACAACCGAAAACAAGAAAAAACTTCTTTAGTAAAAGGAATCGTTACAGCAGCACAAATTGCTAAATTTCAAAAACAAGTATCCGATGTTTTGGTAGAAAAAAACCTGCTAAATTATATCGGAAAATTAGTACATGCAACACGTGAAAATCCGTTTTTATATTTAGGAGCATCACCAAGAGCATCACTAGCAATATTACAAGCATCTAAAGCTTTTGCAGCAATGCAAGGTCGTGATTTTGTAACGCCAGACGATATTAAACGTAGTGCAATACCTGTATTGCAGCATCGTGTGATTGTAACACCTGAACGTGAAATGGAAGGCGTAACAAGCAAACAAATTATAAAAGGGATGCTAGAAACCATTGAAATACCAAGGTAATTAAAAAATATAAAAAGCCTAGATTAAGCAATATGTTTAAAAAATTATATTTAGAAAAAAACTTTTTTTACTTCTTTGGAGGTTTAATTGTGTTGTTTATAATAGGTTATATTTATGCTCCGTTTTTTTCGGTAGCAAAAATATTGGTTTTGGCTTTGTTAGTTTTAACAATTTTGGATATTATTTCGTTATTTTTTGTAAAAAAAGGTATTTCAGCAGTACGTGTGTTGCCTGAAAAATTTTCAAATGGCGATGAAAATCCAATAGAAATCCACTTAAAAAATTACTATACTTTTCCTATTTCGATAAGTGTAATTGACGAAATTCCGTTTCAATTTCAAAAAAGAGACTTTGAAATTTTACAAAAAATAAAAGCATCCTCCGAAAAAGTACTACAATACCAATTACGACCAACCGAACGTGGTGAATATCATTTTGGCAAACTAATTATCTATGTTAAAAGTCCGCTTAAATTAGTGGCAAAACGCTTCCATTTTGATGATAATAAAATGATTCCTACCTATCCATCGTTTATGCAATTACGTAAATTTGATTTAATGGCTTTAGCATTTCGTAACGATTACGGAATTAAAAAAATCCGTAGAATTGGTCATACTATGGAATTTGAACAAATTAAAGAATACGTTCTTGGTGATGATATCCGAACCATAAACTGGAAAGCAACAGCCAAACGAAACCAATTAATGGTAAACCAATTTCAAGATGAAAAAGCACAGCCAATTTATTCGATTATTGATAAAGGTCGTGTTATGAAAATGCCATTTAATGGATTAAGTTTGTTGGATTATGCAATTAATTCCACTTTAGTGATAAGTAATATTACACTAAAAAAGCAAGATAAAGCAGGAATGTTGTGCTTTTCAAAAAAAATAGAAAATAGAGTAGTAGCAGAGCGTCGTTCTAGCCAAATGAATTTAATTTTAGAAGCACTTTATAATGTAAAAACCGATTTTAAAGAATCGGATTTTGGCGTGCTTTATGGTGATATAAAGCGTAATATCAAGCATCGTAGTTTATTGTTTTTATATACCAATTTTGAAACACTAGACGGTTTAGATAGACAATTAGGTTATTTACAAGCCATTGCTAAAAATCACGTTTTAGTAGTAGTTTTCTTTATAAATACCGAATTAGAGGATTTAATAAATAAAGAAGTATCCGAAGTTAAAGAAATTTACCACCAAACAATTGCCGAAAAATTCACCTATGAAAAACGTTTGATTGTAAAAGAATTAAAACGTCGTGGAGTATATTCTATCTTAACCAAACCAAATAATTTAACCGTAGATGTTATCAATAAATATTTAGAATTTAAGGCAAAAGGGATTATTTAGGCGATAAATGCGGTGATTTATTTGTTTTACACCAATTCATTATAATAGTATTGGTGTATGTTTTTTGAGATTAAATGGGTATTTACTTCATAAAAATCTGGACAGTATTATATTGCTAACGATATAGATCTCAATTTTTAGTTAAACCATAAACTCTTAAAGCTTTTTTGTAACGAATACTTTTGCGGATTTATAGTTAAAATTCCTCTGTTTTTGCATTTTTAATACTTAAATTAAATTCTTGATATACTTCTAAAAGATTCATAATTGCAGTTAATAAATCTTTAGTTTCTAATAAGATGCCGAAAAATAATTTTGTGTTTTTTGGACTAGTTTCTGTTTTCTCTTTTCTAATACGATTTACTTGTTTTTCAATAGAATCCGTAACTCTATTTAATAAACCGTTTTTATCTTGCAAAATAGAACCTAAATTGTCAAATGTTTTTTCGTTGAAAATTCGTTCTATTTTAGTTAACATTTTATCTAAATCCGTATCAATATCTTTTAACTCTGCAATTTGCGATTTTTTAAGATTTTTATGATTGTTATTTACATGCTTGTAGCTAGATTTTGAAATATAACTAATAGATTGCGAAATATCTTGTAAGTAATCTAAAATTAAAATATAAAATCTACTTGCTTTTTCACTAGTATCGTCTAAGGATTTTATAAAATAGAATACCTCGTCTTTTAATTTTTCTACTTCGTCGTTTAATTTAGAAATTTGCTTGTCGTTTTTCTTTAGTTTGTTTAAATCATGACTTGCTAAATCCTTTGCTACATTGGTGTATAATTTGTTTACACGACGAATTACTTCCGAAATATGGTTAGAACTTTCTTCTATGACTCCATTAATGGAAATCAGTTCGTTTTTATCTATAATACGTTGTTTTTTTACTTCTTTTTGTTTTTTAGCAAATTTTATAGAACTACGTGAAAGTAAAATTGCAACTACGGTAAGCAAAATTCCAACTGAGTAAATTCCTCCTAAATTAATTAAATACAAGGCAATTGCTGCAGCGGTAAATGCTGTAATTGCCGTAGCAAACCAACCACCAATTACGCTTAAAACTCCAGCAACACGATATACAGCACTTTCTCTTCCCCAAGCTCTATCTGCTAGAGAAGTTCCCATTGCAACCATAAAGGTTACGTAAGTTGTTGATAATGGTAGATGGTAAGAAGTTCCGATAGAAATTAAAATTCCTGCTATTACTAAGTTTACCGATGCTCGTACCGTATCAAAAGCTGGAAGCTCATAGGTTTTAGATTTTGGTAATACAACTACAGGTTTTTCAAATCTACTATTAATCCACTGTTGTGTATTCTTAGGTATAAAAAAGTTTAAAAAAACATTGATTCCCATAGCAGTTCGTACTGCAATTCTAGATGCAGCTGTTGGTTCGAATTTTTCATCACCATCACCTTGTCTAGATAAATCTACACCTGTTTTTATTACTTCTCGTGCTTTTTTAGAAAACCAAATGGTAAGTACCATAATAAATCCAGCTGCAAGTAATAATAAGGTGTTTGAAGGTACTTTTTCAGCAAGAATACCCATCATAAATTGATCTGCTGCTTGTCCAGATTCCATATAAAATCCGTAAGCATTCCAAGCACCAATAGGTACTCCAATAAAATTAACTAAATCATTACCCGAAAATGCCAATGCAATAGAAAATGTACCAATTCCGATAATTAATTTTAGTACATTTACTTTTAAAAATTTTATTAAAATAAACGAAATTGCGGTCCAAAATACAAAACCAATAGCTAATATTTGTACGGTTTTTCCTTCTAACATATGTTTTATATCGCCATAAAAAGCGGTTCCTTTTAAACCTTTAAAAAAGATAAAATAGGTTATAGAAGTTAAAGCAAAACCGCCAAATAATATGTTTGCTATAATTCGTTTGTTATCGTATTGAAACGAATATACCAATCTTGAGATAAATTGTACGATTGCACCTACCGAAAAAGCAACAACAACGGATAGTAATATTCCGAAAATAATTTTTGCTGCAGTTTTATAATTAATATAACTCCATATCGCTTCTGCAGTTTCATTTGGGTTTACCGAAATTCTAATAAAAGCCATCGCAACAGCAGCACCAAGTAATTCAAATACTATGGAAACGGTTGTAGAAGTTGGCATTCCAAAAGAATTAAATATATCCAAGAGTAAAATGTCGGTAATCATTACAGCCATAAATATGTACATTATATTCTGAAAACTGAACATTTCAGGGTTAAATATGCCTTTTCTAGCAACTTCCATCATTCCACTAGAAGTGGCAGCACCAACAAAAACACCTAAACTTGCGATGATAAAAATAGTTTTAATAGGAATTACTTTTGAGCCAATAGCCGAATTTAAAAAATTCACAGCATCATTACTTACTCCTACGATTAAATCAACTATAGCTAAAACAACTAAAGCAGCAATCATTAAAATATATGGATTCTCCATTCTTTTTTTATATTCATTAAATTATGGTACAAAATTAAATGCTTGATTTATTTAGTAGGTTAACTTAACGTTACTAAATTATATTTTTGATAACAAAATTTATTTTGTAAAACGTTTTATTTAGTATGTTTTTTTACTATCTTTACCGCATATTAATACAAAAATGAAAAAGTTATGGCAGTAATGAAAGTTATTGAAGTTATGGCAAATTCTGACAAGAGTTGGGAAGAAGCTACAGTTAAAGCAATTAAACACGCATCAAAAAGTGTAAAACACATTAAATCTGCATTTGTGCAATCGCAAAGTGTGGTTGTTAAAGAAGGTGATGTCGCTGAGTTTAGAGTAAATGTGAAAATTACTTTTGAAGTAAAATAAAACTAATAAGACTTTTAATAAAAAAAACGAAAACTAAAGTTTTCGTTTTTTTTATTGTTTATATTGCTAACTAAATAACGAATATTATTTGAAAAGAAAATGTTACGTCATAATTCTATTTTTTAGTACATTTGTAACAAATATTACAAATAGATGGCAAATAAAAATACACGATCGCTTTCGGCAAGAAAAGGGCTAAAAGATAATTTGTTTGAACAAATTGCAACGCAAACTAAATCTGAAAATCCTACACAAAACTTACAAAATTTAGCAAAGGATTTTTTACTCAATGATGCTGTTGTAGCAGGAACTGCTTCGTTTTACGATTTTACCAAAGCCGAAAATAAAAAATACAAAATTTTTGTTTGTAGCGGAACTGCTTGTATGTGTGCTAAAACACAAGATAATTTAATAGATTCTTTACAGGATTTTTTTAATGCCGATGAAATTGGTCATGCGGCTTGTGTGGGACATTGTCATACCAATTCTGCTTTTATGTACCAAGATAAAACGTATTCTGCAAAAACAAAAGTAGATATCAAAAATATTCTTGCAAAAGAACCAGCAGAGCATACTCTAAATAAGTATGTAGTTTCGTGTAATACAACGCCTATTTTAACCGAAAATATTACAGATGTAAAAAACTTTTTCTCCCTTACGGAAAGTTTTACAGATTATTCAAAAGTAATTCAAGAATTAAAAGATTCTAATTTACGAGGACGAGGTGGTGCAGGATTTCCATTTTGGTTTAAATTAGATGCTGTTGGTAAAGAAAATAACGAACAAAAATACATTGTTTGTAATGCCGATGAAGGCGATCCAGGAGCATTTTCGGATATGTATTTGTTAGAAAAGCAAGTTTTTAAAGTTCTTTTCGGAATGTATATTTCGGGTTTAACCGTTGGAGCAAATACAGGTGTTTTATACATTCGTGGTGAATATCCTGATTCTATAAAAATTACCAATCAAGCAATTCAATTTTTAGAA
This sequence comes from uncultured Flavobacteriaceae bacterium, assembly GCA_947311745.1. GTDB lineage: Bacteria > Bacteroidota > Bacteroidia > Flavobacteriales > Flavobacteriaceae > S010-17. The sequence goes on from CAMZLT010000248.1 coordinate 11,350, forward strand.
AAAGAAAATGTAACACCAAATTTTACATGGAAAATAATTCGTGGACAAGGTTCGTATGTTTGTGGTGAGGAAACTGCTCTTTTAAGTTCTATTGAAGGTTTAAGACCTGAAGTTCGTGTACGACCACCATATCCTGCACAATACGGATTATATGGTAAACCTACAGTTTTAAGTAATGTGGAGACCTTTGCAAACATACATTGGATATTACAAAATACAGGTAAAGCATACAAAAATATAGGGACTGAACAATCTAGTGGAACAAAATTGGTATCCTTAGATAGTTTTTTTAATACACCAGGGATTTACGAAATTGAAATGGGAACACCTTTAACCGAAATTGTTAATAATTATGGGAATGGCTTCAAAAAAGACATAAAAGCAATACAAATTGGTGGACCTTTAGGTGGGATTGTTCCGATAGAGAAACTAGATTCGTTACAATTAGATTTTGAATCTTTAGGTTCAAGCGGATTCTTATTAGGTCATGCTAGTTTTGTTTGTATTCCTAAAGAATTTCCGATAATTAAATACATTGAACATCTACTAAAATTTACCGCCGATGAAAGTTGCGGAAAGTGCTATCCTTGTCGTATTGGCTCGTTTAGAGGATACGAAATGGTGAAAAAAGCACAACAAAAAAATTATAAAATGGATAGAAGTTTGCTTAATGATTTATTAGAAACTCTAGAAATTGGTTCTCTTTGTGCCTTAGGAGGAGGCGTTCCGTTACCAATTAAAAATGCCTTGCAATATTTTGATGCAGAGCTAAAAGAATATTTTGCATAATAATTAAAGAGCAGTGTAATTTTATTATAAATAGCAAATTTGCGATAATCAAAGAAAATGAAAGCATACATAAATAACCAAGCACATCAATATAATAAAAACGAAACTATTTTAGATTTTGTTAAACGAATAGAAACCGAAAATATTCCTACCATGTGTCAAGATGATCGCTTGGAAAATTTTGGTTCATGTAGGGTTTGTTCTGTTGAAATTGCTAGAGAAAAAAACGGAGCAACAAAAGTAGTTGCTTCTTGTCATACTCCTGTTACAGAAGGTTTATATATTTACCCACAAACCGATAAAATTAAACGATTACGTAAAAATATTGTAGAGTTAGTTTTAACCGATTATCCTTCCGATAAGGTATTTGCCGAAACTGGAAAGAAAGCAACTCCTTTTCAAGAAACCATTGCTGAAATTGGTATTCCTAATGTGCGATATCCTAAAGGAAAAACAAATTTAGATATTAAAAAAGACGATTCACATCCGTATATAAAATCCGATTTATCACAGTGTATAAATTGCTTTAGATGTGTTAGGGCTTGTGAGGAAATTCAAGGCGAATTGGTGCTAAATATGTCAGGTAGAGGTTTTGCAACCAATATAATTAAAGGTTTTGATACGAGTTTTGATTTATCTGCTTGTGTTTCGTGTGGTGCTTGTGTACAAACTTGTCCAACGGAAGCCTTAACCGATAAATTTGAGACCAAAACACTAATTCCAGATCAAACCATTCAAACAACTTGTACCTATTGTGGTGTTGGATGCCAATTAGATGTTACTATTATCGATGGAAAAATAAAAGGAATTCAAGCTCCAGAAAATGCAGAAGTAAACGCAGGACACACTTGCCTAAAAGGAAGGTTTGCCTTTCAATTTTATAACCATCCAGACCGATTAAAAGAGCCTTTAATAAAGAAAAATGGTAAATTTGAAGAGGTTTCTTGGCAAGAAGCCTACGATTTTATTACAGAAAAATTACTTTCGATTAAATCGGAATTCGGAGCAGATGCTATTGGTGGAATTTCGTCAAGTAGAGCAACAAATGAGGAAAATTACCTTATGCAAAAAATGATGCGTGTAGCTATCGGAACGAATAATATAGATGGTTGTGCAAGAGTATGTCATGCACCAACTGCTTACGGAATGCAAAAATCTTTTGGTACTGGTGCAGCAACAAATTCCATAAAAGATTTAGATAAAACCGATGCTATATTCTTATTTGGAGCAAATCCAACCGAAGCTCATCCTGTTACAGGTGCAAGAATAAAACAATTGTTTATGCAAGGTGTTACTAGTATTGTAGTAGATCCTGTAGAAACAAAATTGGCAAAACTGGCAACTTATCATTTACAATTGCGACCAGGAACGAATGTGGCAATTTTAAATATGATTGCTCATTATATAATTACCGAAAATTTAGTAAATCAAGAATTTATTCAAAAATACACAAAACATTATAACGAATTTAAAAAGCATGTTATTGATTTGGATATGAATGAATTGGAAGCACTTACAGGTGTTTCTAAAGAATTAGTTAAAAAAGCAGCTATTGCCTATGCAAAGGCAACTAATGCAATGGAATTTCACGGTTTAGGTGTAACGGAACACTACCAAGGTTCAAAAACGGTAATGTTATTGTCTAATTTGGCAATGATGACAGGAAATGTTGGTAGAGAAGGTGTTGGTTTAAATCCTTTAAGAGGTCAAAATAATGTGCAAGGTGCAGCAGATATGGGTGTGCAACCACATCAAGGAGCAGGATATATGGATGTTAATGATTCTAAAGTTCAAGCGTATTACGCAGAAAAATATGGTGTTGCCAAAATGCCAGAAAAAGAAGGTTTAAAAATTCCTGAAATGATTAATGCAACAATGGATGGTTCGTTTAAAGCTTTGTGGATTATGGGTGAAGATACCTTAATGACCGATCCGAATTCCAATCATATACGAAAAGCCTTTGAAAAATTAGATTTATTAGTGGTACAAGAGCTATTTATGTCTGCAACTGCTGAAATGGCTGATGTAGTACTTCCTGCTTCTAGCTATTTTGAAAAAAATGGAACTTTTACCAATGGCGAAAGACGTGTGCAAAAAGTAAATAAAGTAGTAAATTCAATCGGAAATTCAAAACCTGACGGACAAATAATTATTGATATGATGTACAAACTTGGTTATAAACAACCAACAGGAAAAGAATATATTGCCGAAAAAATTATTGATGAAATAGCTTCTGTAATTCCATTTATGGAAGGTTTATCTTGGGAAAGATTAGGTAAAAATGGTTTGCAATGGCCAATTTTAAAAGACGGTTCGGATACAAAAATGCTACACAAAAACGGAAATTTTAAAAACGGAAAAGGAATATTTCATAATTTTGATTTTGAGGAATCACCAGAATTGGTAGAACATCGTAAAAAATTCCCTTTTATTCTTACTACAGCTAGACAGTTAGAGCATTACAATTCTGGTACCATGACTAGACGAACGGATAACCAAGTTATTTCGTCAAATGATTATTTAGAGATTAATCCGTTAGATGCTGGTAAAAAAGGAATTTCTGCAGGAGATTCTGTGCGAATATTTTCCGATAGAGGAAGCGTAGAAATTCCTGTAAAACTAAATTATACCGTAAAACCAGGTGTCGTTAGAACAACATTTCATCAGCCAGAAATTTTTATAAACATTATTACTGGTGATGTTGGTGATAAGGAAACTTTAACACCAGAATATAAAGTAGTTGCCGTTGATTTTGAAAAAGTGTAGTTTATACCAAGTAAATTTTACAGTATTATAAAATTAAATAGGTGTTATTTAGGAATTATTTCTATATTATTTAATACGATTTTCATGTTTAAATCCGAATTGGATAAATAAACAGCTACAACGGATATTACAATTATGACACCTAAAATAATAGTAAAAAAGGAACGGTTATCTTTACCTGCAATTAGACAATTTTTGTTTGGATTATTAGGATTATAATACACCGATACCTTTTGATTTGGACTTAATTTTTCGTGTATTTTCAATTGCTTTTCTTTGTCAATATCATATAAATTACCATGAATAGTTAATTTATTTCCTGTTATGCTTTTATTTGATGCAATAGGAAAAAATTCGTAAATAAACTCGCATTTGTATTCTGGTTGGTAATATTCACCATCCGAATCCGAAATATTATTTATCTTTGTTTTGAACTGCGAACTAAGTATTGTTCCAGTTGTTTTAGACCATTTTTTTGTTTTTCGGTCTACTAAAATAAACCAAAAACCAATTAAGATAAATGCTATTCCTACTGTAAATATTCCGTAAAGTATAGGCATAATTGGTTATTTTAATTCAATGTATTTTGTTATGGAATTATCGGTTATGAAATGTATCATAAAATAAAACAGTATCGGAATTACAAAAAATAGAATACATGCAATAACTTCGCTAAATATAAAATCGTATTTGATAACAACCGATTGTTTTGGTGTATCAGGATTTACATATATAATGATCTTTTTTTTATCTTTAACTTTTTCATAGATAGCTTCGTGAAGTGGTTGCAGTTCAAAAGTTCCGATAAATTCTTTTTCTTTAGGTCTTTTGTTATTTAAGCCTAAATTATTTCCAAAATATTTTTTCCCGTTATAAAAATATGCATATGAAATTTGGCATTTGTCATTAGAATGTATTGAAAAATTAGGTTCTATTAATTTTACTGTAATTATTTCAGCCTCTTTTTTTTCCCATTTGTATTTATTGTCTTTAAATACAATTTGATACAAATCAGGAATTTTTTTATATAGTTGAATGGTACTAATTATGACCATCATTATGAAAAAGAAATTAAGTCCGTTTTTAAAATTCATTTTTTTGACTGATGCTTTAATTTTGAACAAAGTTAATAAAATAGAATTGTTTTAGCATTTTTAAAATTCAAAATAAATTGTAATTTTTGCTACATATAACTACACAGTTTGTTGTATCTTTGTATTTAGAATAAATATAAATAACGATGAAGTTTAATAAACAAGATGTAAAAAACGCATTAGAAAACATAACCGCTCCAGGTGAAGGAAAAAGCTTGATAGAAAGTAATTCTGTAAAGAATATTGTAATTTTTGGTGATGAAGTAGAAATAGATGTAGAAATCGGAAATCCTACTTTACAGGCAAAAAAGAAAGTAGAGGTAGAGATAATGAAGGCTATTCATAAATTTATTCACGAAAAAATTAAAATAAAGGTAAATGTAAAGCCTAGTTCTGTTAAAAAAGCTCCTCCTGTTGCTTCTATAAAGGCAAATAATAAAATACCTGGAATTAAAAATATTATTGCAGTTGCTTCTGGTAAAGGAGGTGTTGGAAAATCAACTATTACTGCAAATTTAGCAGTTACTTTAGCTAAAATGGGATTTAGTGTCGGAATTTTAGATGCCGATGTTTATGGTCCTTCTATGCCTATGATGTTTGATGTTATAAATGAAAAACCTTTATCCGTAACGGTAAATGGTCGCTCAAAAATGAAACCTATCGAAAATTATGGCGTAAAAATGTTGTCTTTAGGTTTTTTTACCAAACCAAACGAAGCTGTTATTTGGCGTGGAGCAATGGCTTCTAAAGCCTTAAACCAAATGATTTTTGATGCAGCTTGGGGAGAATTGGACTTTATGTTAATCGATTTACCTCCAGGAACAGGTGATATACATTTATCTTTAGTACAAGCAATACCAATTACTGGTGCTGTAATCGTCAGTACACCACAAAATATTGCACTTGCCGATGCTAAAAAAGGAGTAGCCATGTTTAAACAACCAAATATTAACGTTCCTGTTTTAGGAATTGTAGAAAATATGAGTTATTTTACTCCTGCGGAATTACCAGAAAATAAGTATTATATTTTTGGTAAAGATGGTGCTAAAAATTTAGCAGAGGATATGAAAACAAATTTTTTAGGAGAAATCCCGTTAGTGCAAAGTATTCGCGAATCTGGTGATGTTGGGTATCCAATTACTATGCGTGATAATTCGCCTTTAGAACAAGCATTTACCGATATTACAAAAAACATGTTAAGCGAGTTGGTTAAGCGAAACGATACTTTACCTGAAACGGAAATTGTAAAAATTACGACAATGAGTGGTTGCTCTACAACAAACTAAAATTGTAAAAATGAATATAGAATTACGCGATAAAATTGAATCTGCATTAGCAGAAATTCGTCCGTTTTTAGTGCAAGATGGTGGTGATGTTGGTTTGGTTTCTTTTACAGAAACAAAGGTAGAGATTAAGTTTCTGGGTGCTTGTACCGATTGTGCTGTTAATAAAATGACTTTGACTAATGGAGTAGAAGCAACTATTAAAAGATTTGCTCCACAAATTGAACACGTAGTTTTAGTTTCGTAAAATTGGATTAGCTATTAAATTTTGATGAGTAAATTTTAAAATTTTGTGGTAATACCTTGTTATGTATAAAACACCTATGTTTTGGGTGTGTTTTAGAATAGTTTTATATCTGCAATTTTGCCAAAGAGATGTCTTGAGTTATCGTAAATAATCGATTATCATAAATAGATTAGATTTGTCTAAATTTTTATAGATTGTAATGCAAAAACATCTTAAATTCAAGTAATAAATGCAACTTTTTCGAGGCTTATAAATTAAATTGTTTTTTTCAAAAGAAAGGGAATAAAATTCCTTCCTTTCGAATGGATAAAAGTTCTTATCTTGCCTCGTCCAAAAGTTGTGATATGAGTCATTTAACCGAACACCAAAGATATACAATTTCTACGATGTTAGAAAATGGATATAAACAAATTGAAATAGCAAAAATTATTAATAAAGACAAATCTGTTGTTTCCAGAGAGATAAAACGTAATAAAGATAAACGAAGTGGAAAATATAAGTATGATTTAGCCAATCGTAAATACCTTTATCGGCAAAAAACAAAACCCAAACATAACAGGTTTACTGCTGATGTTAAAAAAGATATAGAGGCTTTAATAAAACAAGATTATAGTCCGGAACAAGTTGTAGGTACTTTAAAAAAAGAAGGTAAACAAACTGTTAGTGTTGAGCGAATTTATCAACATATTTGGCAAGACAAAAAACAAAAAGGAAGCTTATACACTCATTTAAGAAATCAAGGTAGAAAATACAGAAAACGAGGGACATCCAAAGATAACAGAGGTATAATTATTGATAAAATAATGATTGACAAGCGCTCATCTATTGTGGACAAAAGAGAGCGTTTTGGAGATCTTGAAGTTGATTTAATAATTGGCAAGAACCATAAACAAGCGATTGTTACGCTTAATGATAGAGCAAGTGGTATGCTGAAAATGAAAAAAGTAAATTCAAAAAAATCCTCCGAAGTTACTGTTGCTATAAATTCAATATTAAAGGATTGGATACCCTACATTCATACAATTACATCAGACAACGGAAAAGAATTTGCAGGTCATAAAGATGTGGCAGAAACGAACAATATTGACTATTATTTCGCTCGACCATACCATTCTTGGGAAAGAGGATCTAACGAAAACCTAAACAGATTAATTAGACAATATATACCCAAAAAATCAGATTTTAGTGTATTAACAGATGAGTATATAAAGGAAATAGAAGTCAAAATAAATGCAAGACCTAGAAAGAGATTTAATTATGAAAACCCTATATTTGTAATGAATAAATTATTGTTTAACCAAAAGTTGCATTTGTGACTTGAATCTTGCTTTATTATTATTATCTGAAAAGAAATAATAACCTTTATATTTAAAATATGTGATATAATCTTTTATTTCAACCGCTGAATATGGTGATAAGAAAATTATACCATTTGAGTTTGTATTAACTTCAATATATTTATATCCACCATCGAAAAATTTAACGTTCTTATTTATTAAATCTAAATAATCAACTAATATATTAAGTTCTTTTTTAAATACTTTATTTATATTTCCATTATCTTGTGCTAATGTCTTGTTGATAGAACAAGATAAATTTAAAAGTATTGTTAATAGTATTATTATTGTTTTTTTCATAATTTTAATTATTTCTACGTCTAGTTGTAAGAAGTTCCTTTTTTAAATCTTTAGAATTTTTAACCTTTCTACCTTTTCTTCTACGTCCAAAACTACCTTTTTTATCAAAACGCACTACAGTTCCATACTTCTCTACATATATTAAATTTTGTGAGCGAGTGTTATTTTTATCACTAGTGGATGGTTTAACGTTTTTTAAATGACTATGTATAAATCGCCTTTGTTCGCCTAAACCAAACTGACTAGGTTTAAAAAGTTGTCGGGACAAACCACTTGTTGTTACTGTAAATGTGCCTTTTCTTTCTCCTAAACCAAATTCAACATCTGAGTTCTCAGAAGCAAATTTAAATAACGCTGCTGCATTGTCTCCTGATTTAGTTTGAGCAAAACTAATAGTAACCTTTTTATCATCTAAATCGGTCTTAATTACTTTGTCATTATTTGCTAAATCAGATATTACAGTACTATCACTTGGATTTGCTTTATCAATAACTAAAGGACTCTTTGATTCATCTACATTTCCTGCGTCATCTGTAGCAAATAGCCTATCATCTGATCTTGCTTCTGAACCATCGCTAGGGTCAACTCTTGTTGTTGTTCCTGACTTTTTATCTAATTTATAATCTGTATCAACACCCTCACCATTAACATCCACATAAAAAACAGGATTATTACTAGCAAAAACATATGGCGATTGCGAGTAGTATTCTTCCGCTTTTGGGTCAATGGTTGTAAATGGTGTTACAGCAGGGTCGGAGTTCCTAGCCCCATAATCATACCAATCCAATCCAAATGCATCCTGCAACTCTTTCCCATTGTACTTATACTTAT